>CAIOHI010000302.1 GCA_903858075.1 uncultured Actinomycetes bacterium | reverse complement strand
GGCTACCTGCAGGTTTGCCCAATGTAATGGTTGCTGAAATAGCAGTACCTGTTGGAATGTTTAAGAGTTCGCGTAACTCTTTTTCGACAAAGCCATGAAAACCAGTAAGCACTCCGCCGTAACCCAACGCACGAGCAGCAAGCAACAAGTTCTGACACGCCGGGTACAACGATGCACCCTCTTCAGGGTTTGGTTCACGATGGCGCACTAAGCACCCCAATACCAGCACGGGAACATTGGGCATGTTCGTTACGTACTCGTCCATGGTGCGCGCCATGCGGGCCTTCGGAGAATCTTCAAGCACTGCACTGCCTTCGTTATACCCATCGTTCACACTTTTCTGCGACCACAACTTTTGTGCACCTTTGGCAATGAGTTTTTTCACTTCGAGCGACTGGGGTGAGTCGGTAAACACCATGAATCGAAACCCTTGACGATTCGAACCACTTGGCGCACGCGTCGCCGCAAACATAATGTCTCGCAACGCATCTTCGGGAATGGGCTCATTGGTGTAGCGCCGAATGGAACGCGTTGTCGCTAAACCTTCTAAAAGAGAAATGTTATGGAGTGCTCGTTCACTAGCCATTGTTACCTACTTCACTAATAACTTTGAATATCGTCGAGAATCTCGGCCACGCGCACCGACTGTTCCGGCGCAACACACCAACCACTCTCACCCATTATTAACTGGCTGACATTGTTCACCATCACTTCAAATGCATTAACTGGCGCGAAGTGTTCTACTTCACCGTTTAACACGAGCGTTGTGGCTTCATTCCACGAAGAGAAAGCTTCGCCCTCGCCCATCTGCGCTCTTCCCAACGACCCACGCACTTCAAGTTCTTGCGATGCAGGCAGAGCAAACGAACTGGTGGCCCGCACCGTGGCGGTTCCATTAACCACTGCAGCAACTTCCGTGGTGAGATCAATTCCAGTTTCACCAAGTTCCCTATGAACACCGCCAAGGGCACACACACCAGCACCTCTGGTGAGTGCTGCCCAAGCGTGCACTTGGTAACACCCCACATCAAGAAGTGCGCCTCCACCCATTTGCGGGTTGAGGCGGTAGTTGTTGGTCATGTCAGACATAAACGTAAATCGTGAAGTAATTGCTTCAACATCACCTATTGCCCCACTACGCACAACTTCAACAAGGCGTTGAAAGCGCGGGTGCCACTGGGCCCACACGGCTTCCACCAGCATCACACCGCAGTCATTTGCTGTCGCGAACATTGAGCGCGCTTCTTCTGCGCCGAGCCCGAGTGGTTTTTCACACAACACGTGCTTGCCAGCACGTAACGACTTTTCTACCCACTCCAAGTGCTGGCTATTTGCCAAGCTGATATACACGCCTTGCACACGTGGGTCGGCGAGAAGATCTTCATACGAAACATAAACATGCTCGGGCTCTAGTTGCGCCGAGCGCTCGGCATCGCGGCTCGCTACACCGAACAATGTTGCATGCTGAGCAGCATGCACTGCGGGCGCCATTCCCTTACTTGCTACAAAACCCGCACCAAGAAAGCCCCAGCGCACTGTCATAGTTACAACTTACGCAATTGTGGCACCACAGGTAACGCGTTACGCCGTGCCGACTCTTCGGCAGCCTGCATAATGGCCACCACATTGCGCGACTGCACTGCATTTACTTCCATCGGCGTGCCGTTGTTCAGGTATTCAACAATGGAGCGATGGAAAGCCAAAGTGTCGGGTGCTACTACGGCAACCTCACGCACTGTTCCATCTTCATGGTGCACGGTGAGTAACGCTGGTAGGTCGGCAACTGCTGGTTCACCTGCGGGGTTCCAATTGCCCACCAAAGAGCCTTTGGTTCCAAGAACATAGAACTTTGGCTTACGTGCCGCAGCAAGGTCGGAGTGCACAAACGTTGCTTGCTTACCACTCGCGAAGGTGACCGTTACATGTGCGTGGTCGGCGTTGGTGGCGTGTGTCCACACACGCTTGTGGTTTTGACCACTTACGTGGTCTACATCGTCGGGAATGATGTTCAGAATCTGATCGAGGAAGTGGCTTCCCCAGTCGAAAATAGCGCCACCAGAAACTTCAGCATTTGAATGCCAATAGTCGCACGGACGCGAATACCCACCCACGAAACTGTCGTAGTG
>CAIOHI010000301.1 GCA_903858075.1 uncultured Actinomycetes bacterium | reverse complement strand
TAAACCGAAGTGCAATACCCAAAATCATGATTCCGCCTGTTGCACTCATCTCGTGCACCATACGATCAGTCAGAATTGCATCAAGGCCTGAGGCACCTAGTGTCATCAGGCCTTGATATATACCCACAATGACTGCGCTAATGGCCACGCCCCAACCCATGGTTGCGGCAAAGAGAATCGATACGAGTCCGTCGAGGGAAGCCTTGACAATAAGTATTTGCGCTCCCCTGCCGAGACCATCATCGATGGACCCGAGTATGGACATCGGCCCAATGGAGAATAAAAGTGTTGCGGTCACGAACCCTTCAACAAAACGCGGGTGCAATGTTGTTAGTGAACTGCGCGACAACCAACCCGTTTGAGTTTTCACTTCCACTTTGCGACGCACCCAATTGCCCAACGTCTCAAAGCGTTCCTCAACGCGTAACAACTCACCAATAATTCCACCCAACACAACACTGACAAGTGGAAAGACAATGTTGTCTGTTTTCGCTGCGGTAGCGATACCAAGAACCAATGTGGTCATACCCACGGCTTGTTCAACGGTGAGACGCATGCGTTCAGATATGTAACGCCCCACAATGAGCCCCACCAGGGTTCCCCCCGCAATAGTGAGGACATTTATAACTGTTCCTATTCCACGCATTTAACTTCTTTCGTTAATTTGCTAAACGCTGCACAAGGCGTGCTAACGGAATACGAAAATCATCGAGCAGAGTAAAACCTGCTTGCGTTAACGCTTTATTTTCTAACACCGAATTCGCCGGTCGTGGCGCTGGCCGTGGTGGTTGCAGGTCTGCTGTGAGTACGGGCAGTACGCGCGCTGGGTCGAGCCCTGCTGCGCGCAGCACTTCTTGTGCAAAACCATGCCAACTCACAGCACCTTGGTTCGTGACGTGGAAAATTCCCTGCTGCTCATGTTCCACCAGGGTGGCAATCATCCCTGCTGCATCATCGGCAAACGTGGGATTCCCTATTTGGTCATGAACAAAAGTGAGTTCCGGTTGAGCAGCTGCGATTCGCAAGATGGTCTTCACCATGTTTGCACCGTGAAAGCCACACACCCACGAGATGCGCACGGTGAGATCGATAGGGCGCAATGCCTCTTCGCCTGCCAGCTTCGAAGCGCCATACACCGATTGCGGGTTCACAGTGTCTGTTTCCACATAAGGCGATGTCTTCTTGCCATCAAACACATAGTCGGTGCTCACATAGGCAACACGTGCGCCTACTTTTTCGGCAGCGGCAACAAGCGAAGCCGTCGCAGTGCCATTCACCGCGAATGCTTTTTCTTTGTCTGCCTCACAGGCGTCAACCGCAGTCCATGCAGCGGCATGAACAATGAAGTTTGGCTTGACCGATAAAACACACTCTTGAACCTGGTCTGGCTGTGAAATATCGAGCGTGGCGTGCGTAGTGCCCACCACTTCGTGGCCACCGCGTTCAAAAACCTGAACAAGCTCAGTCCCCAACTGCCCGGCTGCGCCAGTAACAAGAACTTTCATTGGGGAATTACTTCTTGCCCTTTAGCGGCTCCCACCACCAACGGTTATCGCGATACCACTGCACTGTTTCTGCAAGTGCTTCGTCGAGAGTGCGTTCTTTCTTCCAACCCAATTTTGTGATCTTGTCAATGTTGACGGAATAGCGACGGTCATGACCTTTACGATCTTCAACGTACTGAACCATCTCTTCACCGACGCCAAATGCTTCAAGCAATTTGTTCACCAGAACTCGGTTTGTTGTTTCGTTACCGGCACCAATGTTGTAGATCTCGCCAAGGGTTCCTTTGGTGAGAACCAAATGCACACCAGAACAATGGTCGTCGACAAACAACCAATCGCGCTCATTGAGGCCATCACCATAAAGTGGAATTTTCTTACCATCGAGCAAGTTGGTGGTGAACAACGGAATGGCTTTTTCTGGGTACTGATACGGCCCAAAGTTATTGGTACAACGGGTTACCACAACTGGCGTTCCATGCGTGTGGAAATACGCAAGAGCGATGAGGTCTGACCCTGCTTTTGAAGCAGAGTATGGCGATCGTGGTTCCAATGGGTCGGTCTCCAACGAGGATCCCACTTCAACCGAGCCATACACCTCGTCGGTGCCAATATGCAGAACTCTGCTCACCTCTAACTTACGAGCAGTGTCGATAACAGTATTGGTGCCAAAGCAGTTGGTATGAATGAAGTCTTCAGAGCCATTAATAGATCTATCGACGTGGCTCTCTGCAGCAAAGTGCACCACAGCGTCGTGACCCTTCATTGCGTCTGACACTGCCGCTGAATCGCAGATATTTCCTTTAACGAACTTGTAGCGCGAGTTATTCTCTACATCGCGCATAGTCGATAAGTTGCCTGCATAGGTGAGCGCATCGAACACAGTGACTTCGTCATCGGTGTTGTTCAAGATGTAACGCACATAATTGGAACCAATAAAACCGGCTCCACCAGTAATGAACTGCTTCATGTTTTAACCTGCCTAGAAATAAAGAGTTACGGGCGCAACGCCATGTGCGGCTGCCACTGTGGTGAAATATCGCGACGCAAAGGGTTCTGCTGATCGCGGTTCGACAAAATTGGGTTGGTCACTCCCCAATCGGCACCCACGTCGGGGTCGTTCCACGCCACACCAAGTTCGTCGGCAGGGTTGTAATAACCATCGACGAGATACGTAATAGTCATTTTCGACAAAGCTGAGAAGCCGTGCGCCACGCCTGGTGGAATGAAAATACCGCGGTGGTCGTGCGTGCCATCGGCGCGTTCGCCGAGATCGATGACTTGAGTTTTGCCATCGGTAGGCGAACCCTGTCGTAGGTCGTGCAGCACCACGCGGCATTTGCCAAACGGTACGTACCAATAGTCGGCTTGATGCAAGTGATAATGCAAACCAACGAGACAACCAGCTTGGCGATCACCACGGTTCGCCTGAATCATTTCACGACCTTGCGGAAACCATTCACGCCGGTACGTCTCTATGAAAAATCCGCGCTCATCGCCATGCATGGCGGGTTCAACAATGTGCACGCCAGCAATGACGTCGGAGGGGGTAATGATTGCCACGTTGTTCCTTTCGAGAACTATTCGACTTCGACCGTGCTGTCGTCGCCCAACATGAGACGAAGAGCAGACGGACGCTGATGTGATTTCTTCACCACCACATTACGACCCACAAGTGAGTCGGACATGCGATTGATATCGGAGATGGAACTGCCATCAAGCAAAACTGAGTGTTCAATTTCCGAATTGGACACCGTGCACTTATTGCCTACCGAGGTGTATGGGCCGATATAGCTATTGCGCACAACAGAGCCGGAGCCAATAACGACGGGGCCGCGAATGCGTGAATTTTCGATGATCGCACCCTGTTCAATGACCACACGACCCTCAATTTGCGAACCGGCGTCAACGCTGCCCTCGTTCTTCGATTGCAGTACTTCCAGAACTAAGCGATTGCATTCAAGAAGTGGGTCTTTCTTGCCGGTGTCGATCCACCAGCCCTTGAGCACTTCATGGGTAACGCGATGCTTGTTGTCGACCAGCCACTGAATGGCATCGGTAATTTCCAACTCTCCACGAGGCGAAGGTTTAATGCTGCGCACTGCAAGGTTGACGGTCTTGTCGAAAAGATAAACACCAACGAGAGCCAAGTTGGACGGTGGGTTCGATGGCTTCTCGACCAACCGCACCACTTCGCCAGAGGCATCGACTTCAGCCACACCAAAGTGACGTGGGTCTTCCACTTCACACAAAAGAATTTGCGCACTCGGGGCATCGGCACCACCAGCAGCGCGGGCATTTTCAAAACGCTGAACAAAACTCGACAGGCCCTGCTGCAACATGTTGTCGCCGAGGTACATAACGAAGTCGTCGTCGCCAAGGAAGTCTTGAGCAATGAGCACACAATGGGCAAGACCAAGAGGTGCGTCTTGCGGGATATAGGTGACCTTCACTCCGAACTTTGAGCCGTCGCC
>CAIOHI010000300.1 GCA_903858075.1 uncultured Actinomycetes bacterium | reverse complement strand
TGCCTTTTGGGCAATGTGCAAATGCCTATCAGCAATACATGGTTGTTCTTGTACCCGGAGTATTTGAGGGCATCCAATGCCAGCGCATTGTGACTCCTCGCTAAAAAACTAGCTCCGGTTTTTTGCAGCAGCGCGTTGTTCTGCAGCTAATTTCTTCTGTGCTTTTTCTTTTTCTTTACGCTCGTTGCGCAATGCCCGCTTCGCGGCCTGTTCGGCTTCGTCGGCAACGCGCACGGAAGTGAGTGCAGATGGCGAAACAGGAAGTGCCCATTTTTCGTCAGACTGAATGAGTTTCTTGAAGCCGGCCAAACTCAGTGAGTACTGCACCACCATGAGCTTCACCATTTCCACGCCAAACTTTTCAATGGCTTCAGGCAAAATGGCATTGAGGTCGTCGAGCGATGGATCGTCGGCTGCGCCGGCAAGTACTTCAATGCAGTGCTGGGTGCAGGGTTCGCACAACACAACGCATACATCGCCAGCGCATTTACGGCGTGTTGCACCTTCACGAATGGCGCTTGCCAAGGTGTCGGCGTCATCGAAGGCGCCATCGCTGAGGCCTGCGCTTTGGGCCAGCACTGTTTGTAGGTCTTCTTCAAGGGCTAGGGCGGCTGTGGTGATGGCTTCATCGCTGGTGGCAGCGAGGGCATTCACAAAACGGCGTTCCAAAATGATGAGGTCGCGGGAGGAAGTCACGGCGCCACTATAGGTTGTAGAGCGTGAGTGTGACGATAGATCCAGCCAACTTGGCAAAAGCAGTGGCCCGCAGACCCTTTGGGTACCTCATTACCGTGAGCCCAAATGGCGAACCGCACCTACGGGCTGTGGTTTTTGTGCCCGAAGGCAACGCCTTGGTGGCAGCGGTGGGTCAGCGCAGTGCCGACAACGTGGCAGTGAATGGCAAGGCAACGTTGCTCTGGCCACCACACATTGGCGGGGAAGAAGAATTTGATGACCACACGGTCATTGCCGATGGAGACGCCACAGTGCAGCCCCGCGACGACGGAGCAAGCATTTGTGTTGTTGCATATTCGGCGGTGTGGCACCGCCCTGTGCGGCCTCGCTAATTATTCAGTCACAAGAGCTTGAATTTCTCCGACCACTACAGGAATACGACGGGTCGTCGTAACAGAAGGAAGCGTTCCTTTTTTCCCGAGGTTTGATTTCCACGAAACCGACCAACGGATTGCAACACTGGCATTCCATGTTTTGCGTGAGGAACTGTGTTCGTAGGTGTACATGCAATTACTTTTTGCATCGTCGCCATCACTTTCGCGCCATGCTCTACCCGGACCTGAACAAGTAAATTTTCCGTTGTTGGCTGCTTCTGTGTCACCAGGGTTCACCAAGAGCGTGTTGGGTTTAGCAGTAACAGTGACAGTCACTATTCCGCGAGGTGTGGGTATCCATGCAGTGGTAGAAACAGTGCGCCATGAACTACTTGTTACCCACCACCACATAGGTAATTTCACAAGTGCTCGTTGAGTGGGTGGTGCAGTGTTCACAAACGGAACAGGCAAAGTGTTCCATGAATGTGCAGCGGCTTGTTCTGCCAATGTTGACTCTGCAATCACAGGTATCCAGTGAAAACTGAGAGCGTAAGGTTGGCCAGCAACGGTGGGTGCACAGGTACGCACGTACCAACGGTAAGTAATGCCATTGCGAACAGTAAATGAATATGGTTCATGCTTTTTGTCGGAAATAACGGTGGTATTCCACGTGCAACGCGATTCGGTTGTTGTGCTGTCAGAGTTGAATGTGACCCCAGCAAAAATGGTGTTTCCCACAACATCGCCGGTGACATCGATATCGGTAGGTGCACCGTGCGCAATGCGTGACAGAACGCCAAGCGCAGAAATGAAGATGCAAGCGGAAAGTAGGAGTGGCGTGCGCATAGAGGAAAGTGTCCTTCCCCTACAAAGGTGAGCCCACCCTATTGCAGAAAAGAAAGAGGTTTTTCGCCGAAATATGGTGCTGTTTTGTGATCTCATAGTCACTGTCATTGTGTGAAGTAGGGCAGGTAGGCTCTGAGCACCCCAAAATCAGGTCTTTTATGAGCGCACAGCACCCCGATATTGCAGCAGAACAGGCATTTATTGATCATGCCTATGAATGCTTGGAACTCAGTAAGACTGATGCCTGGAAACTGCGCGACCTGAGCGAGGCCGGCCGTGGAGGTACGTTCCAAGCCCGCTACGAGCGCGATGTTTTCGACGAGGCCCTGGTGAATCGGTTAACAGCTCTCGACCTTGGCGATGCCGCGTTGGTCTTCGGGCGTATCGACCGTTTTGCGGAAAGCCCCGATGCACTTGAGAGCTTTCACATTGGTCGCTTAGCTGTATCAGACCAAAATCGCGAGCCAGTTGTTGTCGACTGGCGCGCCCCAGTTGCTGAACCTTTTTACCGCGCGACAGGTCGCGAAACGATGGGACTCGCACGACGTCGGCACTTCTCGGTGCAAGGACACGAACTGCTGGGCATTGAAGACGAACTTTTCGGGCAAGGCCATGTTGGCATTGGTAGTGATGGGCCCACCACAACCACCGAGAGTGGTGCGCAACAAAACTTACGTGGCTACAGCACTTTGTTGGCTGCGTTGCAACGTGGTCGTACGGGTCAACTCGGCGACATTGTGGCCACCATTCAAAGTGAGCAAGATGAAATTATTCGCTCACCGCAAGCAGGAGTGTTGGTGGTCCAAGGCGGACCAGGAACAGGAAAAACTGTTGTTGCTTTGCATCGTGCTGCATATTTGCTTTACACCTTTCGCTTTCCGTTAGAAGCTCAAGGCGTATTGGTCATTGGGCCTAACCGCGTGTTCTTGCGCTACATCGAACGCGTGCTGCCCAGCTTGGGTGAAGCAGGCGTACAGCAAGTAGTACTCAGCGATTTAGTGCCCAGTGTTACCTATGGTGCACGCGACGCGGTGCTTGCCGCACGCGTGAAAGGCGACATGCGCATGTCGAAGGTCATCACCAAGGCTGTGAGCGACCGTGAGCGTCCGTTGCGCGACAATTTACAACTGCCCTTTAGATCTGGATACGTACGTTTAAGTGCACAAGATGCTGCAAACATTGTGCGCCAAGGCAGGCGTCGCTTTCGTCGGCACAACGCTGCACGCAAATGGGTAGAAACAGAAGTACTGCAAGCCTTAGGAGCATCGTGGCGCGACCCGGGTGTTTCTCTTTCGGAATTGAAAGACTCTGTACGACCATTGCCTGAATTCCGTATTGCAATGGAACGGATGTGGCCGTTGCTGACTCCTGCACAATTGTTGAACGATCTCTATGGCTCTAAAGCATTGTTGCGTTTAGCTGCAGAAAATATTTTGAGTGAAGCAGAGTACACATCGCTGTATCGCGAGCGCACGCAAGATATTGAGTCGGCTCGATTCAGCGAACACGATGTTGCTGTTCTCGACGATGCCTTTGAAGTTCTTGGTCCGTTGCCTGGCAAAAATGGGAAAATTGACGAATCAGATGAAATTCGTACCTATGGCCACATTGTCATTGACGAAGTCCAAGACCTCACCCCAATGCAGTTACAAATGGTGTCGCGGCGTTCACTGAATGGTTCCATGACCATTGTGGGCGATATGGCCCAAGCAACGGGTGCGCTCGCGCCAGAATCGTGGGCCGATGTTTTGCGGTATTTGCCCGATCGTAAAGAGCAGCGGGTCGTGGGGCTTTCTGTGGGCTATCGCATTCCGGCACAAATTATGGAACTGGCCGACAAGGTGATGCATGCTGCAGCTCCTGGCTTGCGTTCTCCACAATCGGTGCGCGAAGGCGATGCTGGCCCGCGCATTGTGAATGCTGCGCAAAATGGTGACACGTTGCTCGATGCTGTGACCGCAGAAACAAAAGCTCTTATTGAAGAACTTCCTGTGGGCAATGTTGCTGTTGTTTGCCCCGACAACATGGTGTCTGCAGTTTCCGATGCGCTCAGCGCTGCTGGTATGAACCACGGCAAGGCGGCAAATACTGCACTCGATACAGGTCTTACTGTGGTGCCAGTGAGTTTGGTGAAGGGCTTAGAGCTCGATGGTGTAGTTGTGGTGGAGCCTCAAGACATCGTGGAAATTGAAACGATGGGGCTGCGTGCTTTGTATGTTGCGCTCACTCGGCCAACTCAGCGTCTCACCGTTGTGCATCTTCGGCCACTACCGCCGTGCATGGTGTATTAATTCACTATTGCTGAAACAAGACTGGGTAGAAATCGCATTGCCTTGTCGGCATCGGCTGGGCGTTTACGGTCAACCGCAGTTGTAAACAAATTGATCATGCGTTGTGTGTCGTCCAAGAGTTCTTCAGACACGTTGGCTATTTGTGGCTGAATGCCAATCCAAATTGCTTTGATGTCGGCAAGTTTTGTTCGCGCAGTGCGCATGTCGCCTTGCGCAACGTCATTTCCCACTTCTTTGCCGGTCTGCAGCAATTGTTCAAACAACTCTTCGGTGCTTCCGCGCGGAATGGTTGTAGTGGTGGATGCGCTTGGGGAAGTTGTTGCGGGTGCATTTGCACCACTGTCGTATTTAGTGGCACAACTACTTAACACGACTACAGCGCAGAGGCCGAGTAAAGCAGATTTCTTCACTGTGCTGTTACCAAGATTCGAGCACTAGCAAAAGAGCCAACACCAATGCGTTGGCCATCGATTTCTACAGTGACACTGCCGTCGGGTGATGTAGCGGAGACCATTCCAGACTTGCCCGGATGAATTTCAGCGGTTTCTAAAAACTCTAAAAGACCAGGAGTGAACTCGAGTTCTTCAGGAATGCGGTCGACGGTAAAGCCACGGCCAGGAGCAACATCTACCAAGCGCATTACCAACGTGGCTAAGTATTGGGACCCTGGGATGGGGTTTCCATGCGGGCATGTTGTGGGGTTGCCCAATACTCGGTCCATTGCCATTTCCACTTCGGATGACATGACGTGTTCCCAGCGACCTGCTTCGTGATGTGCGTGCGCCCATGACAGACCCAAAATATCGGTAAGGAATCTTTCAGCAATGCGGTGACGTCGAACGGTGCGTTGAGCAAGTTTTTCACCAGTTTCAGTGAGTGCAATGCTTGAGCCAGAAAGTGCAATGAGACCTTCGGCTTCCATTCGCTTCATCATTTCCGATACGGAAGGGCGCGAAACTTGAAGGCGCTCAACGATGCGCGCTTGAATAACCTCTACGTTTTCTTCAAGAAGCTCGTAGATGCATTCGCAATATTCCTCAAATGCCGGATGATGTTCGCCAGGTGCGGCCATAAAACGAGCCTACTCGGGCTGACGCCCAACTGCCCTCAGCCCGGCCCATGCCAGTGACGCAAGTTGCTCACCAACGATGTGGGCATCAAAAGGTTCGTGGCGCTGTATGAGGTGACGCGCAACACCTTCGCTCATGCCAATCAGTGCGTGGGCAACCATGCGCTGATAGTCGGCATCGACTCCAGCCTCAATGAGAGGCGCAATGAGTTCTGCAACAGACTTCTCTACATTGCGGGCAACGACTGCGAATTCTTCGTCGCGGCGGGTGCCTCCACCAAAGAGCAATGAGAATGCATTTGGGTCACTCGAGAGCCATTCGAAGTAGGCGACCATTCCGGCAGCAGTTTGTGCTTTGCCGGTAGGCACACTTTTTGTAGCTGCAGTAATGGCATGAATCATGTTTTTGCCAACAGCATCGAGCACGGCAATGTAGAGCGCACGCTTGGAGTCGAAGTGCTGATACAAAACCGGCTTCGTTACGCCAGCAGCATCGGCAATATCGTTCATTGAAGTTGTGTGATACCCATGCTGGGCGAAAACACTGAGGGCTACTTGGAGCAGTTGCTCGCGTCGATCTGCGGCGGTTAAGCGTGCTGGTGTGGTCATGCTCATATGCCATTCTCGCGATCTTCTCGCTCGGCTGCCTTAATGGCATGACCGAGAACTATGGAGGGTGCCAACAAAATGGATCCGATCACGAGACATACCGTAATGATGGTGACCATGGTTGGTGTGAATTTCAGGGCAAATGCCATGACGAACACGGCCATTGACACCGCGTACAACAAATAACCGATGCGGTTAGCGAGCAGTGTGTACTTGGCAAATTGCTGGCGACGAACACGTACCGGGTCGTTTGATGCAGATGTTGGTGGAGGAAAAGCCATAAGGTTTCACAGATGGTAGAGGCGAGCAATACAAAAGGTACTCAGAAAGATGGCATTCTTGCCACTCTCGAGTGGCAAGAAGACGTCGCAGTGGTCACTATTCGCCGTCCACAACGGCGCAATGCGGTGAATCACCCCACGTTGCTCCTTTTACAGCAATTTCAAGAAGAGGCACGGGGGAGAGCCCGGGTACTGGTGTTGACAGGTGAGGGCGAAGGGTTCTGTGCTGGGGCCGACCTCACGGGGGTGGAAGATGAAGAATTTGGTAGCGCACTTTCTGCAACCTTGCTCGGTTTTACGTCGCTGCCGTGCATCACTTTGGCTGCGGTGCACGGTCATGCCTTAGGCGCCGGCACTCAACTTGCAGTTGCTTGCGACCTGCGAGTTGC
>CAIOHI010000299.1 GCA_903858075.1 uncultured Actinomycetes bacterium | reverse complement strand
TTCGTAATGAACTTTTAGAAGACGGCAGCTCAACGGGTTTCCGCTGGGTGCACGGTGAAAATGATGGGCTCCCTGGGCTCATCGTCGACCAGTACAGCAACACGGTTGTGGTCAAGCTGTACAGCGCAGCATGGTTTGCGCACTTAGCAAGTGTGGTGGAAGGAATTGTTGCTGTATCTGCACCCGAACGCATTGTTTTACGGTTCTCCCGCACCGTGCGTGCAGGAAACACTTTTGGTTTGGAAGACGGAGCAACTATTTATGGCAGTGCTCCAGAAGCACCCATTATGTTTTTGGAAAACGGATTGCACTTTGAGGCCGATGTGGTGCAGGGGCATAAAACGGGTCATTTCTTAGATCAACGTGACAACCGCGCAATTGTGCGCAAGATGGTGGAAGAACAAGTGCAAGGCGGAAATGCGCAATGCAGCGTGCTTGATGTTTTTTCAAGTACTGGTGGGTTCACTCTGTCAGCCGCTGCGGGTGGAGCCGCAACGGTGCACATGGTCGATGTCAGTGGGCCTGCATTGGCAACTGCGCATCGCAACTTGGCGCACAACACACAGATTCCTGCCATAGGGCGGTGCACTGTGACCGATATTCGTGGTGATGCTTTCGCCATGTTGGAAGAAATGGTTGACGAAGGGCGAACCTTTGACATCGTTATTTTGGATCCGCCATCATTTGCACAAAATCAAGTATCGGTACATCGAGCACTTGGCTCATACGAGCGACTCGCAAAATTGGGGATGGCTCTCACTGCCAATGGGGGCACATTGGTGCAGGCATCATGCTCGAGTCGCATCGATATAGATCAACTCATCGACGTTGCCGATGCGGCAGCCCGCTCAAGTGGGGTATACCTCGACGAAATACGTCGCACCGAGCACCCCGTAGATCACCCCATAGGTTTTGAGTTTGGGGCGTATTTGAAGGCTCTATATTTCACCATTTCTCATGTTTGAGCATTAGTTCTCGGCGTATTCAAGGCTTATTGGGAAACTTTCACTAGCCTTTGCCCTACGAAAGCGGAAGGCTGGAAATGAGCGGAAATTCGGTGTTCCGACACCAACACAGTGGAGTGCTGAGCATTGCAGCGATTGAAGCGCCTCATGTTGTCACCTCCGACTGGATTGATGAGCAACTTGCCGAGACGTATCAACGAAATGGCCTTCGGGCAGGCTTGCTTGCTGGCTTGGCTGGAATCGAAGAACGCCGTTGGTGGAATACCGATATTTCCTTTGCCGATGCTGCTGCAATGGCAGGGAAAGCTGCCATTGAAAAAGCCGGTATTGACCCGAGCGAAATTGGTGTACTCATTTCTACCTCTGTATGCAAAGAACATCTCGAGCCATCTATTGCATGTTCGGTGCACCACCAACTTGGGTTGTCATCGGCCTGCTTGAATTTTGATATTGGAAACGCGTGTCTCGGTTTTGTTAACGCAATGCACGTTGCTGGCACCATGCTCGATGCAGGAACGGTGAAATATGCCCTCATTGTGGATGGTGAAGGAAGTCGCTACACGCAAGAGGCCACTCTTAATCGCTTGCGGAGTCCAGAGTCAACAGCAGGTGACGTTTTTGCAGAGTTCGCTTCGCTCACACTTGGCTCGGGTGCTGCAGCAATGGTGATGGCGCGCAGCGACAGGCACAAAGAAGTACATAAGTTTGTTGGTGGAGTCACTCGCGCCGCAACTCAACACAATTCATTGTGCGTAGGAAGCCTTGACCGCATGACCACCGATACCCACGGATTATTAGTTGCGGGTCTCGATCTTGCTGCCGATGCATGGGCCGATGCAGCCGATGATTTCAATTGGTCTCAAGGTCTCGATTGGTACATCGTGCATCAGGTAAGCAAAGTACACACCACAATGTTGTGCGACCGACTCGGCATTAACTCAGCAAAAGTGCCGCTTACCTTTCCGCAATATGGAAATGTTGGCCCGGCCGCTATTCCAATCACCTTGGCAAAAGTACAAGATCAAATTAAGCCTGGTGAGCGCGTGTTGTGCATGGGCATAGGTTCGGGTCTCAACACCAGCCTCACTGAAATTCTTTGGTAATACCTTGGAGAAGTGCATTCCTCCATCTCGGCGTCAGCTTGAGGAGTTTGGTGTGCCCCCCGAGTGGTCAAGCGTTGTAGAAGTACCAAGCCACGACGGCGCAACGTATTCATGGCATGTACTGCAACGACCTGGTACGAGTGAAAATGCTCCGGTAATTCTGTGCTTGCACGGCAACCCCACTTGGTCATTCTTGTGGTCGCGATTGTTTCATGAACTCAAAAGTGATGTTCGCATTATTGCCCCCGACCATTTATCAATGGGCTATTCGCAAAATACCGGACCTCGTAGTTATGAAACTCGAGTAAAAGACATTGAAGATCTTTTACATGCACTCAATATTTCAAAACCTATTTGGATTATTGCGCAAGATTGGGGAGGTGCACTTGCTATGGGTTACGCAGTTGCGCACCCCAACAGCGTGGCGGGTCTTGTGCTTTCGAATACAGGAATAGCAATTCCCGAAGGGCGTCGTGCGCCGCTACTCATAAAAATTTCTGCCGCAAGTGGACTCCATCAATTCATAACGCAACGCACGTCACTGTTTGTTAAGGGAACTCCACTTCTTCCCGGACATTCGCTCACCAAAGTGCAGCGCAAGGCGCTTGCTGCGCCATACAAAAAAGCACACGCACGGCAAGGAGTAGCTGGTTTTGTAGCGGAAGTGCCATTCAATGCGCAACACCTCAACCACGATGTGCTCAATAGAGTTGCTGAGCAATTACAAAATCTCAATATTCCCGTGCGCCTCATTTGGGGGGCAAAAGATCCTGTCTTTAACGACGACTTTGCCGATGATCTTTTGCACAGGTTTCGCAATGTTGCGCTCCATCGCTTGGCCCGAGCAGGTCATCTAGCGGTATTAGAAACATCAATTGCGTTATTTGTTGAAGACGCAATGCAAGAAACCACAACTCAGAACTTGCCGCCGCTGTCGTTGGGTGAGCCAGAACCATTGTGGGGTCGGTTAGTAGAAACCGAACGTGCACATGAACTTGCGGTGCACGACGCATCTGCCCAAGAGAGTGCCACCTTTGGCGAATTTTCTGCTCGTGTTGCAACCTATGCCCAAGAATTACACCAACAAGGAGTGCAGCGCGGACAACGCATTGCAGTGCTGGTTCCTCCAAGTATCGACCTCATTGCAGTGGTGTATGCAGCATGGAGAATAGGTGCAGTCACTGTCATTGCCGACCGCGGGTTGGGGTTGCGCGGTTTAGGAAATGCTGTTCGCTCGGCACGTGTGCAACATGTTGTTGGGCCACAAAAAGCTTTGCTGGCTGCACGTGCACTGCGTTGTGCCCCTCATGCAATATTTATTGCGCTCAGTGAACTTCAAGGTGCGAAAAAACTGGAATCTTTAGCAGAGTTGTATACAGAAGAGCCTCAGCCACAAGATCTTGCTGCTGTGTTGTTCACTTCGGGAGCAACTGGCCCCGCAAAAGGTGTGCGCTACTCGCATCAACAACTTTGTGCGCAACGTGATGCATTGCAAAAGTTGTACGGCATTACAAACGCAGACCGATTCGTTGCTGCATTCGCCCCCTTCGCTTTGTATGGTCCTGCCCTCGGTATTTGTACTGGCCTTGCCAACATGGATGTCACCGCACCACGCACACTGACTGCACAGGCATTAAATGAAGCCTGCGAAAATATTCAGGCAACCATGGTGTTCGCTTCACCGGCAGCGCTCGGCAATGTGTTGGCCACTGCGCCTGCGGTCAGCACTAATGCACTGAGCAAGGTTCGCCTTGTCATGTCTGCTGGAGCGCCAGTGCCTATAGAAACGCTGAGAGCAATGAAAGGTTTGTGCCCACAAGCAGAACTGCATACTCCGTATGGAATGACCGAGCTGCTCCCGCTTGCCGATATTTCTCTTGCACTTCGTGAAGACATTGGCTCTGACCAACAGGGAAGCGGCGGAGTATGCGTTGGTACAGCGGTAGATGGTTGTGATGTTGTTGTAGCCGTACCCGATTCAGGGCAGGAGGTCGTGCCGCTGGCAGCAGGTATTACAGGT
>CAIOHI010000298.1 GCA_903858075.1 uncultured Actinomycetes bacterium | reverse complement strand
TCTTTACAACAAACCTGGATTCGACAATGTCTTGTCTGTCAAGACCAAGCTTCTTAGCGAGGAAGCCATTCTTACATCTAAGAAGAAGAAAGAAAGCGATACAACCCGAGCTGCAAAAGCTGTAGAGGATGAGATTGCACTAAAAATACGGGAAACAAAGCTGTCCACGGAGAAAACGCTAAAAGATCCCGTGGATAAAGCCTTAATGTTTAAAGGCAAAGGGCACAAAGGAGGATCCAACGGCAAAGGACCAGGAAAGGGACACCAATGGCACGACTCCGACTGGACGCCACAAAAGGGCAAAGGACGCCAATGGCACGAACCTGAATGGACACCACCATGGAGCCCTCCCGCCCAAACAGCATGGAACAACCACCCAAAAGGGAAAGGCCATGGCAAAACGAAAGGCCATGAAGCCCCATTTGATGCTCAGAAACTCTGGTGTGATATTCACCAAAAATTCGGCCACAGCACGGATTGGTGTTTTGAGAACCCCAACCGCACGGGTGGACCACCACCTCAAACATCAGGCCTTTGGTGCGATACTTGCCAAAAATATGGCCACACCACAAACACTTGCTATACCAACTCTCCACGCTCAAATGAAAAAGGCAAAGGAAAGCTGCAGCACAGCAAGGGCAAAGGGAAAAAGGGAAACTTCGGCGACAGGAACTGGAAAAGCCCAAATTTTCCAGCTGCGTACGGCCCCGACCAAGCCACGCCCGCACTGCACGAAGAACAAACCACACCAACTATATCATGGTGGGACGAAAACGAACTCGGATCCTCCTGCTTCACAACAGGAAATGTGGACGATCAAGAAACTGACTCTGTGTTAGCGCACGAAGACGACGCACTCGATGAAGACCTAGATTTCTTCTTTCTCGCTGTCATCAATCAAATCGCGCGACAGAAAGAATACCTACTAGCGCCAACAGAAGCGAAGCTAGAGGACTACAATACTCACGAAAGATATCTCCTGCGAGCCACAGAGGAACTTAACATCCACTCGGAACGAATTATCCTCGCCTTCCGTGAACAAGTTGGATATGTGGGATGCATGGAAACATTCATAGCTAACTACCTGTCACTACAAGCAATCCGACAGGACAACAATTTTTACATGCAAGCAGCGACTACACCAACCCCTGAATCTCACTTCGAACAGGTGTCGCATACAGGCTCCAGCTTCAGCTCTCGTGACCGCGATGTTCAGGCCATTTCACCCCTAGGGGCAGACTTGGTTTTAAACCTCGCCGGACAAGCGAGCGCTGCAAGTCTGCGAAGCACAAATACAACACATGCGGAATCTGAATTCGAATTTGAACAATTGGAATCACAAGGGGATAATGACACGCGCCTCCAGCGCAATAACGGAATCGATGTGCACCGCCACGACGGCTCATCTGCAAATGTGCTATTTGAAAGTAAACGTGATCTTAGCACCGCAACCCAACCATTTGACAACAATTTGAAACCTGAAATCGACACGCCACTTAAGCGTGATAACGGAATCGATGTGCACCGCCATGACGACCCATTTGCAATCGTGCTATTTGACAGTGAACATGATCTTAGCACCGCAAACAAACAACTTGCACATCCCGCTGACTGCTCCAGCTCCAGCTCTCGTGACCGCGACGTTCATGCCATTTCACCCCTAGGGGCAGACTTGGTCTTAAACCTCGCCGGACAAGCGAGCGCTGCGAGTCTGATAAGCAGCACAGCACAAGCACTTAATGAAAAACGGGCAAGCAATGCAGCCGCTCAACTTGCCATCTTCGAACATCGAGAACAAATTGGATACTACTGGTGCCAATATAGGACTGCTTTCAACCATCTGAATGGCTTTGAACGTGGCCTAACTGGGTTCGAACATATCGGGACTTACACTGGCAAAAACGACGAATTCTACCATCTGCACGAGGAGCCCGATGCCACGAATTGTAATTCCCCATGTGCTCCCGACCCACATAACAGCACTGATGTCGGAGATAAACCGCTCGACGGAAATAACAGCACTGATGTTGGCGATAAAACGCTCGATGGAAATAACAGCATTGATGTTGGAGATAACACGCTTGACGGAAATAACAGCACTGATGTTGGAGATAACACGCTCGATGGAAATAACCGCATTGATGTTGGATATAATTCACTCAGCGACGATAACAGCACTGATGATGGGTATAATTCACTCAGCGAC
>CAIOHI010000297.1 GCA_903858075.1 uncultured Actinomycetes bacterium | reverse complement strand
TTCGATGCTTTCGTTGATGTACTTAGACCAGTTCAGTGCATTACGCACGAGCGCTCCGCGAATAGGCACCAAGTTGTGCATAGTTTGCGAACAATTCTCCGCCATACATAGCCAACCATGATCGGGGAAAAAGAAATTCATTTCAGCAGGCGCTTCGGTTTCTGGCGTGAGCTGAAAGATCACGCGCACACCGTCGAGCACAAGTTCTTCGCCAGTAAATGTGATGTCAGTAGTTGGGGCGAGCAAACCTGGAGGCCCCATTGGCACACCAGTGCCAAGGCCACTGTCCACATGGCCAGTTGGACCAGGCGGAAGCATTGGACCGAACTGATACGTCGCACGCCTACCCATTGCAGGGCCAGCAATCACATTTTCGCCAATGGTCTCGTGCAAGAAACCAACTGGTGCAACAATCTGACAGCGTCCTGCATCAACATCGGCTTTCGTCGTCACACCAAGTACACCACCGAAGTGGTCGGCGTGCGAGTGCGTGAAGATCACCACTGTGGTTGGCAATTTTTCAACATGTTCGTCCATCAGTTCGAGCGCGGCGCGTGCCGTGTGTTCGCTGGTGAGCGGATCAATCACTACCCAACCATTCGTTCCACGAATGAACGTGATATTCGAAATGTCGTAGCCGCGCACTTGCCACACGCCATCGGCGACCTTGAATAACCCGTGATGCGCATTCAGGGTTGCATGTCGCCACAATTGAGGGTTTACCGTCTGGGGAGATTCGCGACCATCGCGGAGGAATTCGTAATTGTCACTATTGCCAACAAAGCGACCCTTTTCATCGGTGATCAAACCGTTTTCACGCTTGGCAATAAAACCCTTACGTACTCGCTCTACATCTGCAGGATCGAAACTACGGTTGTTGGCGTTGCGATTATGCAACTGTGTATGGGCAGTTGCTGGTTTCGGCTGCTCGCTAGTCACTTTCACACCTTAGTTATTGGTCACTATTATGGAGGCAGTGAAAAAAGTTTTCATCGCCCTTAGCGCTGTTCTGGTATGGACTGCAATACCTGCAGCATCAGCGAATGCTGTGTCGATTGGGCAGTCTTGTGCAAAGACCACCCTTGGCACACGAGTGTCCATTCGTGTCAACAAGAAGCCCGTAATTGTGGTGTGCCGCAACGTGGCCGGACGCAAAAAATGGATCCGCGCCGCTGTCCAGACCCCAGTCACGACCACTACTTCAACGACATCCACCACTACAACGGTTCCCGAGCCCGTCATCAATTATGCGGTTTCGGTTGATGCATTGGATCCCACTTTGCGCATCATTGCAATCGAAGGAATGCAACCACGGTCGTTCTACCTAAATGTTCCTACCTCGTACAATCCCGAAACTGCAACGCCTCTTCTACTTGCATTTCATAGTCGCACTACGACTGGCAGAGAAATTATGGCCTCCTCTGAGATTCTTCCCTGGGCTGCCTCGATGAACATCATCGTGGTCGCGGTTAATGGCGCCGTCTACGAAGGTGCCTCGTCGTGGAACGCAGGAAATTGTTGCACTAATGCAACTACGTATGAAGAAAATGATGTCCTTCTTACTTCAACAATTATTGACTACGTCAAAACGCAAACAACCATCGATTCAAATCGTGTTTGGGCAATGGGTCACTCCAACGGTGGAATGCTGGCCTATCGACTTGCATGTGATTTATCCGACAAGATCACAGCAATTGCTGTTGTTGCAGGAGCACTAGTCGACGACACCTGCACCCCAACAAAACCAGTTTCCATACTCCACATTCACGGCAATCTTGACCCCACTGTTCCCTTCCAAGGTGGTGGAAAATTTGAAACGCCTAGTATTTATCATTCGGTTCAAGATATGGCACACAGAAATTCGTGTGCCGGTAGCCCGCAGGAATCCTCAGACCCAACCGAGGAGCGATATATCTGGAGCTGTACAAGTGGAGTTGAGACACAATTGGTGAACTACCAGGAGCAAATTCATAATTGGTCCCCTGGTTACACCGAGGAAATCTTGCGGTTCTTGTTTGCTCACCCGCGCAAGTAAC
>CAIOHI010000296.1 GCA_903858075.1 uncultured Actinomycetes bacterium | reverse complement strand
CTTGAGTATTGGCCCGATGCAACTGGGCACCCGAGCACACGCGATTTCCCCGATGCAGTAGAGATCGGTTCAACTTGGTTGTCGCATGATGCGCAACGCACTCAAGTAAATACCGAGGCGAAGTTGATGATGTTGACCCATGCTTTTGAAACATGGGGGGTGCAACGTGTCGTATTGCGTACCGATGCCCGTAATTCGAAATCACGAGCAAACATCGAACGCATTGGCGCAAAGTTTGAAGGTACGTTGCGTCATCACAAGCATTCATCCGATGGAGCAAACAACGGACTTCGTGACACAGCTACCTATTCCATCATTCGTGAGGAATGGGATGCCGTGAAGTCGAGCCTGAACTCAAAACTGGCGGAGTAGGAAAGTGCTCGCCCATTTCTCGGCGCGAAATGTTGCGATTCGCGGGACATACGGCGCCGAAAACCCTCAAATGTAAGGGTGTGTTCACCTTGCGTTAACCAAAGAGTTAACGGGCGACTTCTTTGTACTGAGAAACTTTCTACATGTCTACTGTGACCGTTGAAAAACCAACGGATGATGGGCCAGTGCGCCGGGTTATTACTACCCAGCGAAATGCCTCCGATAAGAGATTTCGAAGAGTAGTTACTGCTGGAGCATTGTCGACATTTCTGGTGCTCGCACTCATCGCAAGTTTTCTTTTTTACCGTGGTTTCGAAATTTTTAAAGAGTTCGGTTTTGGATTCCTCACTACCTCTACATGGGACTCGGGAAGTGGCGATTCGCTTGAGGGTGCTTCATATGGCGTTGCTGCAATGTTGGTGGGCTCCATCATTGTTGCAACTATGGCGATGATTATGGCCCTGCCATTTGTCATCGGAACATCGCTCTTTCTTGAGTATTACATTGGCAAAAAATTGCGGGCGGCATTGGTAGCAATTCTCGACCTGATGGCCGCTATTCCTTCTATTATTTATGGGTTGTGGGGTTACTTGGTACTCATGCCTAACGCGGCCGGTTGGGCTGAATCAATTAACAAATATTTCGGCTGGATTCCTATCTTTAAAGTTGATGTTGAAAACTTCGATGCATCACCATTTATCTCTGCACTCGTTCTGGGTCTCATGATCATCCCTATTGCTAGCTCAGTCACCCGAGAGGTCTACTCGCGTGCACCACAAGATCAAATATCAGCGGCATATGCGCTGGGTGGTTCTCGCTGGGGAGCTCTCAAAGCAGTGGTTCTGCCGTTTGGTAGGAGTGGTCTTATTGGCGGCATGTTGCTTGGTTTAGGTCGTGCTCTTGGTGAAACCGTTGCTGTGCTGCTTACCCTGAACCTCGTGTTCGAAGTGAAGTTTCAAGTTCTGGCAAGTGCAGGCGGAAACGTTGCGTCGCTGATTGCGAGCCGTTTTGGTGAGGCTGGCCCGTTTGAAATCAAAGCACTCATGGCCGCTGGTTTGGTTCTCTTCTTATTGACATTAGTGGTGAATTTCGGGGCTTCAATTGTGGTGAGCCGAACGTCAAAGGTATCGCAATGAACAATTCTGAAACAGTTTCAATTTTGCAAGAAGTGAAGCCAGAGAGGCCTTGGATTAATCGAAGGCAATCACTCCGGGAAGTGGCACGCCCAGTTGTTATTGCGACGGCTATAGCTACAGCCATTGTTCTCCTGACCGGCCTTGCAGGTCCATTGGGTTTCTATGTAGCTTTTGTTCTTTCTTTTATCGTTGTTTCTTTCGTAGACGGCATGAGGCACGACAAGGTCAAGGCAATTGACAAAGTAATGACTACTCTCATTACTGCAGGGTTTGCCTCGGCTTTTATTCCGTGGGCATCTATTTTGTTCACTGTATTCAAACGAGGCGCGTCAGCAATCTATTTTGGTTTCTTCACCAACGACATGTCGATTACTGCAGCCGACGATGACTTGGGAATGGGCGGACTCTCACATGCTTTGGTTGGTTCGCTACTCATCTTGTTGATGGCGTCTCTCGTTGCCATTCCATTTGGCATCATTACTGCGGTTTATATCACGGAAATTAAGGGACGGTTCAGCGGCGTAGTGCGCGTTGTTGTGCAATCAATGAGTGGTGTGCCTTCGGTCGTTGCTGGTCTCTTTATATACGCAATCGTGGTGTCACGATTTAGCTTCAGCGGCCTAGCTGGCGCATTAGCTCTAGCCATTCTCATGCTGCCAACGGTTGCGCGCACTTCCGAAGAAGTATTGAAACTTGTTCCGGAAGACTTACGGAGTTCTGCATATGCACTTGGTGCATCGCAAACGGCAACGACCTTCCGTATTGTGTTGCCGACTGCACGTTCGGGGCTCATTACGGCTTCAATGCTTGGTCTTGCACGAGTTGCTGGTGAAACTGCACCACTCATTCTGACCGCGTATTACACGGCTATTTACTCATTGAAAGTTACTGGACAACCGCTTGCTTCATTGCCAATGTATATTTTCCAAAACTTTTCCACCGGTACCGACACAGCGCTCACTCGCGCGTGGGGCGGAGCTGCAGTTCTTTTAAGTTTTATTTTTATTCTCTTTATTTTTGCGCGCATAGCGGGCAGAGGGTCAAGGAAGTAACGCCATGGAAAATGACGACATCAATCTCATAGCAAATGCTGTACACGCCGGTTCTGTAACAGGAGGAAATGTTTTGGACGAAGGTCGAGTAGGAACGAGCGGTTTGCAAACAAAAGGCATTCACGTATGGTTCGGCAAACATCATGTGCTTGAAGACATCTCAT
>CAIOHI010000295.1 GCA_903858075.1 uncultured Actinomycetes bacterium | reverse complement strand
ATAAAACTGCAGGTCTACCTTGAAGCGAAGATCTTCGGTCCAAAAATTGATGCCTGAAGATCGGCTCATTAATTTAAAGCTTCGGTATCCAAAGTCATGTCGTCTACAAGACATAGCGAAATTAAACGAACGCCCGGTATTTCCTACTAAGGGACTACTGCAATAATCGGTCGTCCAATCAAGTTCCGGAAATTGCTTTCTGTAAGTTTTTTCGAAACGAGGGAATGCCGACAGCGAGGTAGCAAAGGATCCGCGTTCAATGACGAAAACTGTTTGAGCCAAGCTATGTGGCGATGGGGCAACAAGTGTTGCGGCAAATAATACGTGTGCGAAAAATACACCCATATACGCTCCTGTCAGATACGTATGTGTGTGCAAAGAGTTGCTTAGAGTGCCGCGATTTCTTTCAGAGCCTGCACGGTCATAATTGCTCCAATTGCTGCCTCTTCGCCCTTGTTGCCTTCTGTGCCGCACCTGTCGAGTGCTTGTTGAAGGGTATTAACGGTGAGGACGCCAAAGGCCACGTGAACACCCGACTGCAATGCGGCTTGTTGTAAACCAGAAGCTGCCTCGCCCGAGACGTATTCAAAATGTGGGGTATCTCCACGAATGACTGCGCCAAGAGCCACAACTGCATCTACTTTCCCAGACTTCGCTAGCGCTAAGGCTGCAACGGGTAGTTCAAATGCCCCGGGCACCCAGATTGTGTGAATATCTTTTGGGGCAACTCCATGGTTGGTGAACCCTTGAACAGCTCCAACGCGCAATGCATCGACAATGTCAAAGTTAAAAGTTGCACAGAGGATGCCAAAGCGCATGCCGCTTCCATTTACTTTTACGTTGCTGAGTCCATCATTTGGTCCGTGCATTTTTTACTCCATTCTTCAGACGAATTATTTATCCATATCAATGAGGTGGCCCATGCGTTCTTTTTTTGTACGCAGGTATTTCTCATTTTCGGGTGTTGATGCAATTTCAATTGAAACTCGTTCTACTACTGCAAGCCCATAACCTTCAAGGCCGCCGTATTTTGCGGGGTTATTGGTCATGAGTCGCAGTTCCGATGCCCCGAGGTCGGCAAGAATTTGTGCCCCAATGCCGTATTCGCGGCTGTCTACTGGCAGACCAAGTTCGATGTTCGCATCTACTGTGTCGAGGCCTTCATCTTGCAAAGAGTATGCGCGAATTTTGTGACCTATTCCAATGCCGCGACCTTCATGGCCACGTAAGTACACAACAACGCCACGGCCTTCTTCGGAAATTTTCTGCATAGCTGCAGCAAGTTGCGGGCCACAGTCGCAGCGCCGACTACCAAACACATCGCCCGTGAGACATTCGCTATGTACACGAGTGAGCACTGAACCGGGTGCAGAAATATCGCCCTGAGTAAAAGCAAGGTGCTCTATGCCGTCAACAGTATTGCGATAGGCGTGGCATGTGAAGATGCCCCATTCAGTTGGAACGGGAGCAGAACTAATGAACTCCACTAGCCGCTCGTGGTGACGTCGATGTTCAATAAGCAGAGCAATAGAAGACAACAGCAAATTGTTCTCGGCACAAAACACACGCAGGTCATCGAGGCGAGCCATGGTGCCGTCATCATTTTGAATTTCACAAATAACGCCTGCAGGCTGGCAACCAGCAAGTTTGGCAAGGTCGACCGCAGCTTCGGTATGACCTGCTCTTTTCAGTACACCACCTTCGCGGGCGCGAAGAGGAAAGATGTGCCCGGGTCGAGCAAAGGCCGCATAGTTGGCCGTGGGGTCAGAAAGTGCACGCAATGTAGCTGCGCGGTCGGCTGCAGATATACCTGTTGCAATTCCTTCCATGAGGTCTACCGACACGGTGAAAGCTGTGCGATGACTTTCTGTATTTTGGTCAACCATGGCGGGGAGGCGAAGTTCATCACAACGCTCACCGGTGAGTGGTGCGCATACAACACCCGTGGAATGGCGAACAATGAATGCAAGTTTTTCCTGTGTCGCAAATTCTGCAGCCATGATGAAGTCACCTTCATTTTCGCGATCCTCATCGTCAACGATGACTACCATTTCTCCGCGAGCAATTGCTGCGAGTACCTCAGGAATAGAAGCAAACCCATTGCGTTCGGGTTGTGATGCTGTGCTGTTCATAATTTTTCCTTTCGCACCTCAACAACGACTTCTATGTCGGTATCGAGTTGTTGAACTGATGAAATAGTGCCGCGCCACATGTCGGCAATATCGCCAACTGCGTCGCCGCTAAATATTCCGGGAGCATTGTCGCCGCCGGCAATTGCCGGGGCAAAGTGAAATACGTATCTGTTCACTAGGCCAGCACGATGGAACGCGCCGGCTACGTGATGACCACCTTCAACAAGTAATTGCAGTACATCTTCACTGCCAAGTTTGCGCAGCAGGGTGGTGAGATCTCCGCTGTATTCAGTGCATGGATGCACTTTTGCCTGTGGTGGTGCGCTGCCAAGAACAATGCGTCGTGGTGAAGTTCCTTGCGCATCGCGAACAGTGAGTTCAGGGTCATCTGCGCGAACAGTTCCAGCACCAACGACAACGGCGTCGCTCTCTGCACGTAATTCGTGAACACGTTGTCGAGCAGATGCTCCAGTAATCCATTGGCTAGAGCCATTTGCTGCAGCAGTTTTGCCATCGAGCGTGCTTGCCATTTTGAGTACTACAAATGGCATGCCAGTAGTGCGGTGATGAATATAAGGAAGAAGCTGTGAGTGCACCTGCCCTGCAAGTACCCCAAGTTCCACTTCAATGCCAGCAGCACGTAGAGCCCCAATGCCAGTGCCAGCAACTTTTGGGTCGGGGTCAACTATTCCCACAACAACACGTTGAACGCCTGCATCAATAATGGCTTGGGTGCAGGGGCCAGTTCGACCAGTGTGTGAGCAGGGCTCAAGAGTGGTGTAGAGAGTGGATCCGCGAGCTACTTCGCCTGCACGACGTAAGGCGTGAATTTCTGCATGTGGCCCACCCGGAGCCGAAGTGCAACCTTCATACGTGGAACCATCGAGGGCAACGACAACAGCACCCACCCATGGGTTAGGACGCGAAATAAGACGCGCCTGCAACGCCGTGCCAAGTGCACGGCGCATGAATTGTTCGTCGCGCACGCTGGGCGTGCTCGCATTATTTGTCATGCCTCCACCTTGCTCCCATCCGGACTATGACCGTCGGTATTGGAGTTTCACCAATTCGGCCCAATCACCGAAGTGAAAGGGTTCGCAGACTATGACTGCCGGTTGGGACTTGCACCCGTACCCCGCAAGGAGTTGTTTGTAGTTGTATTCGTATTGCGTTACCTACGTTATAGGCGATCGTGGGCTGTGGCACCTTCGGCTAGTCGCGAGGTGACCACTTTTGGTTGGGGTCAGCGACCTCAGTTGCCTTGCGCTTGTCTGCGCGAATGACATTGCGAAAGATGACGGTAAAAACGATGACAAGGCCAATAATGATGAGCCCGAAAGTGGCGTACTGCAAACTTCCACCACGGTCACCAGCTTGGGTGGGGGCTTTTCCGCATCCAGGCTTTGGGTACAGCCCAATACAGTCGCTGGGTTCGCGATCTATGTCGTAGGTGTACAGAGGGTCAGTGATAGGTGTCTCTGAGCTGGCAAACACTAATGAGGGAAAAGCGACAGATGGCACTCCGCCATCGTCACACGGCAAGGTCGCTCATGGCAAGCGGGAACTATGGTCTTATCGATGTCTGATACTTATGACACCGTCTTAGTGGTCGATTTTGGGGCTCAATACGCCCAACTCATTGCGCGCCGTGTGCGCGAGGCCCATGTGTACTCAGAAATAGTGCCGCACCGCATGACGGCAAGTGAAGTACAGAAAAAAAATCCGCGGGCAATCATTTTGTCGGGTGGGCCCAAAAGTGTGCATGTTGAAGGTGCACCT
>CAIOHI010000294.1 GCA_903858075.1 uncultured Actinomycetes bacterium | reverse complement strand
CAGTGAGACACCAGAAGCTGCTTGGAAAAGATCAACAGTTTCTTCATCCATGTACCCAGGCCAGTTTTCAAAGAACAATGAACTGCCACCTCCACCACCAACGGTGTCGGCTGTTGAACCTGAATCGCCACCACATGCTGCAAGTAATGCGGGCAAAGAAAGGGCACCAGCACCCATGAGCCCACCGCGAATAAGGAAATCACGACGATTGAGTCGTGAGGCCTTGACGGACTGTGGAGTTGTCGTGCGGCGAGTATTCATGGTGGCTCCTTCATTCATACAGCGAGGCTGCAGATTCTTTGTGTGGGTTATCACTTCTCTTTGGTGAGATGGCTATGGACTGAACAGGGAAAACGATAGTGGAAATATCTGAGAAAATGAGTATTCACAAAGCGGCTTCAATGGATTCAAGGTTGGTGGTGGTTGCCCCGGCTAGATCTGGCCACCCGTCGAGCACATACGGCGAAGCAGCGAGCCACGAGAGCCACACTGCAGCCCCTGGGCGCAAAAACGGCAGGTCGACGTCGCCACCAACAATTGCAGTTACTTCGGTTCCATTCTCAAGCTGCAACACCAAGCGCACAGCCGAGCCCTGAAAGACCACATCGGTGACTTCGGCCTGAAGGGCATCTCCGGTCGGGCGCTCAACGGTGACATGAAGATGCTCTGGGCGCAACATGACGGTTACTTCTTCACCGGTAGCCCAGGTGACGTCGCTGGCCACGTTGTCTCGGGTAACCGTTACTGTTCCACCGCCTTGCAGCATCACTGTTCCACCTGCCGAGTCGAACTGGCTCACTGTTGACGGTAGAAGGTTTGCTGAACCAATAAACCCAGCCACAAAGAGCGACTCGGGCTTCTTATAAATATCGACTGGTGTGCCAATTTGTTCAACAACACCTTGACTCATGACCGCAATGCGATCACTCATAGTGAGTGCTTCACCTTGATCGTGAGTGACGAACACAAAAGTAATTTCAACTTCGCGTTGAATGCGCTTGAGTTCAATTTGCATGGCCTCGCGCAACTTCAGGTCGAGAGCTGCCAACGGTTCATCGAGCAAAAGCGCACTTGGGTAGTTCACCAATGCACGGGCGAGGGCTACACGCTGCTGTTGCCCACCCGATAGTTGGCTAGGGCGGCGATCAGCAAACTCTGCCAATCGCACCACGTCGAGCATGTCACCCACACGCTTTTTCACTTCAGATTCATCGAGCTTTTTGCTCCGAGGCCCAAATGCGATGTTGTCAGCAACACTCATGTGTGGGAAAAGCGCATACTGTTGAAAAACGGTATTGACGTTGCGCTTGTACGGCGGAACAGTTGAGACGTTGACACCTTCCAGAAAAACACTGCCACTCGTTGGTTGCTCGAAACCAGCAATCATCTTCAATGTGGTGGTTTTGCCACAGCCCGATGGACCCAGCATGGCGAAGAACTCGCCGCGGCCAATGGTGAAGTCGGCATCTTCTACTGCGGTGAACGAACCGTATTGCTTGCGCACATGGTCGAGGTGAATTACTTGAGATGTTGAATTGTCCACAACGATTGCCTCCCGAACACCAAAAATTCACCTAAGAATGTCCGAGAAGCGTAACACCCACTCGCCTCTCTCCTCGCCCACGCAATACGCTGACCTCGTGACATCTGTGCCCTCCACTCCTGCTGGCGTTCGTATCGACGGCGTTGACCAACTCATCATTGAGCAACTTCAGGTAGATGGCCGCATGCCGTACACCAAACTCGCCTCGGCCGTGGGTTTGTCTGAAGCTGCTGCTCGCCAACGCGTTCAACGCCTCATTGATACCGGCGTCATTCAAGTTGTAGCAGTAACCAACCCGCTCATGGTTGGTCGCAAGAGAGTGGCAATGATTGGCATCCGTACCACTGGCGCAACCAGTGAAGTTGCCCAAATGTTAAAGAACCTCGACATCATTGAATACCTTGTCGTTACCGCAGGTTCATACGATTTTCTTGCAGAAGTCGTTGTGCGAGATGAAGGCGAACTTCTTGAAGCCACCAATGCCATTCGTGCCACCCCAGGCGTCGTGAGCACCGAGACCTTTGTATACCTGGAACTCGTGAAACAAACCTTTACGTGGGGCGTTCACTAACTATTGAGGTTTGCCATTACATGTTTGATGCGCGTGTAGTCGTCGAGTGAGTACGCCGAGAGGTCTTTCCCGTAGCCCGATTTTTTAAACCCACCGTGCGGCATCTCGGCCACAACAGGAATGTGCGTGTTGATCCAGACGCAACCAAAGTCGAGTCGCTTCGCCATGCGCATTGCTCGCCCAAAGTCTTTCGTCCATACCGATGATGCGAGCCCATACTCCACACCGTTAGCCCATCGCACCGCTTCATCTTCATCGCTGAATTGCTGCACCGTGAGTACCGGACCAAATATTTCGTTCTGAATCATCTCGTCGTCTTGACGTAAATTGGCAATAACGGTTGGCATGTAGAAGTAGCCGTCGCCGCCCACTGCAGTCGCACCAGTAGTGATGTTGGCATGATCTGGAGCACGGCTCACTAAGTCAGACACACGAGCGAGCTGCGAAGCGTTATTGAGCGGACCAAACAAAACATCTTCATCGGGTTGGCCGGTTTTTGTGGCGGCTACTTTTTCTGTGAGCACTGCAACAAAGTCGCTATACACGCGCGGCGCCACAATGACACGAGTTGCTGCGGTGCAGTCTTGGCCGGCGTTGAATAAGCCAGCCAGCGCAATGCCTTCAGCAGCGGCTTCTATATCTGCATCATCAAACACCACTACAGGAGCTTTGCCTCCTAGCTCCAAATGCACGCGCTTCAAACTTGTGGCTGCGGCTTGCGCCACTTCAATACCAGCCCGCACGCTTCCCGTGACCGACACCATTGCTGGCGTGTTGTGTGTAACCATTGCGCGACCCGTATCGCGGTCACCGCAAATGACGTTGAATACGCCAGGTGGAAAAAATTCTGCTGCAATTTCCGCAAGAAATGTGGTGGTGGCTGGAGTGGTGTCGGATGGCTTCAGCACTATGGCATTACCTGCCGCCAACGCGGGCGCAAATTTCCACACGGCCATCATCATTGGGTAGTTCCACGGCGCCACTTGCGCACATACGCCCACTGGTTCGCGGCGAATGAACGACGTCATTCCACGCATGTACTCGCCCGCACTTTTTCCTTCAAGATGCCGCGCAGCGCCAGCAAAGAACCTCATTTGGTCCACCATGGGCGGAATTTCTTCACTGCGAGTGATGGAAATTGGTTTACCCGTATTTTCCACTTCAAGAGCAATGAGTTCTTCAGCACGCGACTCCACCGCATCGGCCATGCGGTACAGGGCCAACGACCGCTCTGCCGGTGTGGAATCTCTCCATATTTCTGCGCCCTGTTCAGCAGCGCGCATTGCATGGTCTACATCGGCTTCGCGCGAGAGCGCAGCTGTGGCATACACCTTGCCATTGGCCGGGTTCACAATATTTGTGGTTTCTCCACTTTGGGCATCTACAAATGAACCGTTCACAAAGTTGCGGAATGTCTTCATGTGCCTCATCTTGACATATTTGCATTTCGACATTGGCACAGTACTGTGGCGCTATGGCAACACGTGTTGATTTACTAGAACTGCCAGCGGTTTCACCTCGTGCCTTGCGCTCGCAGAAAGACCGTGCAGAGCAGTTACAGGAACTACGTGACCTTGCCAAGGCATCGTGGCTAGCGAAGGGCGACATTGGCTACAACATTCTCAAATATGAAGATGTCGTTGCCATGTTGCGCGACAAACGCTGGCACAGCGCAGTAGGCCTCATTGTTGACTTGAACCCCGATGTAACGCCGGAGTTTCGGGCCCGTCGACGCGAATCCATACTGTCCGCAGAGGGCGACACCCATGTACGCCTGCGCCGCCTGGTTGCTCCTGCATTTTCACCTCGCAATGCCGATGCATTGCGCCCTTTCATGCGTGAAGTGATGAATGACCTGCTGAATAACGTCACTGAATCTGGCAGCAGCGATTTCGCCCTCGACATTTGCAACCCGTACCCCATTCCCATCATTTGCGAATTGCTAGGTACTCCACGGTCTGACTGGGAACTATTTAGCCGCTGGGCCAGCGATATTTTGCGCATCTTCGACAACAATTTTAAAAACGACCTTCCGCTCATCATGGCGGCCCAAGACGAACTTGATGCCTACACGCGCGACCTCATTACCGCGCGTCGCAAACTACCAAAAGATGATCTGCTCTCAAGTTTGATTAGCGCAGAAGAACAAGGCGACAAACTCTCGAACGACGAGCTTGTCATGATGGTTGAAGCAGTCATCATTGGGGGTACCGACACCACGCGCAATCAGCTTGGTTTAGCAGTTGCTCTTCTTGCGAATCACCCTGAAGAGTGGAAACTTGTTGCCGGGCAACCCGAGCAGGCACAGCGCCTCATTGAAGAAGTGATGCGCATCAACGGCGCAGTGCGAGCAACCGGCCGCTTTGCATCACAAGACATTGAATACAAAGACATCCTTTTTCCGCAAGGAACCCTCATCTTCCCGAGCCTCGCCACAGGCAACTTCGATGGCGATGTTTTCAATGACCCCGAACAGCTCCTCACGAATCGCACCGATTCACACTCGCCGCAACTCACTTTTGGGTCGGGCATTCACTACTGTCTTGGCGCTTCTCTTGCTCGAGCAGAACTTCAGGAAGCCCTGCCGCTCATTGCCGCACGGATGCCGCACATTGAAATATCTGGCCCTGTGCGCTACAAGGTCGCAACGGCAGGAATATATGGTCCCGATTCGCTTCCTGTGACATTTACCCCAACACCCGCTCTGATTTTGTAAATCTCCGCATTTGAGTCGGGGTTGATGGCATCTCGCCACGTATCTTTGAGGCATGGGGAATAGTTCATCATCTAAAAACATCAAGCTCGGGTACAACACTGGCTACTGGGGTAGCGGACCACCAAGTGGGGCTCTTGAGGGAATCAAGGAAGCTGACCGTCTAGGTTTCGACAGCGTTTGGACCGCCGAGGCTTACGGCAGTGACGCAATCACTCCCCTCGCATGGTGGGGAGCACAAACACAAAATGTTCGACTCGGCACCGGCATCATTCAAATGAGTGCACGTACTCCTTCGGCTACTGCCATGGCAGCGATGACAATTGACCACCTCAGCAACGGGCGTTTCATTCTTGGTCTCGGAGCTTCGGGCCCACAAGTAGTGGAAGGTTGGTACGGCCAGCCTTACCCCAAGCCGCTAGCTCGCACACGTGAATACATTGAAGTGGTCCGCAGTATTTTGAAGCGTGACAAACCCATCGACTTTCACGGCGAGTTTTACGACATTCCTTTACGCGGTGGTTCAGGTTTAGGAAAACCACTGAAGAGCACAGTTCACCCATTGCGCAAAGACATTCCTATTTTCCTTGGCGCAGAGGGCCCAAAGAACGTTGCACTCGCAGGGGAGATTTGCGACGGATGGCTGCCACTCTTTTTCTCACCGAAAGAAGATGCTTTTTACCGCAAGTGCCTCAATGAAGGTTTTGCAAAAAGTGGCGAAGCAGGCAAATCAGATCGTTTTGAAGTTGCATCTGGCGTCATGATTATTCCTGGAGACGATGTTGAGGCGTGCGCAAACTTCGTGCGCCCATTCCTTGCTCTCTACGCGGGCGGCATGGGTGCACGCGGTGCCAACTTCCACTTTGAGGTGTTTGCTCGCATGGGTTACGAAGATGTTGCGCTCAAAGTGCAAGAGCTTTACTTGGCTGGCAAAAAAGAAGAGGCCGCTGCCTCCATTCCACTGGCAATGGTGGAAGATGTGGCATTGGTTGGACCCATGGCAAAGATCAAAGACGAAATGGCCAAGTGGCGCGAAACCTGCATCACAACATTTCTCATCAGCGGCCCACCGCAGGTGCTCGAAACTTATGCAGACCTTGTAGCCGGCTGATCCCTGGCGCAAGCCAACCCAAATGCCACACTCCGCAGAAGACTTACCTAGCAACTTCACGCCGCATCGGTATACGCCAGGCAGCATTAGAGCCGCACTTTCGTCGCGCCCATTTCGCCTGATGTTTATCGGTTCGTTCATGTCGAGCGTAGGTTCATGGATGCAGAATGTTGTCCTACCCGCTTACATATACCACCGCACGGGCAGAGCGTCATTCGTCGGTTTATTTATCTTCGCTCAACTTGGACCGATGCTTCTTTTTTCCATCCCTGGCGGAGTATTTGCAGACAGATTCGACCGCAGAAAATGGCTTATTTTTGCGCAGAGCGTGCAACTTACATTTTCGCTTTTACTATTTCCTCTTGTTGCTCGCGACGCGACAATCTGGATGATTTTCTTTGCACAATTTGGAGTTGGCGTGGGCAATGCACTGAATGCGCCAGCATGGTCTGCGTCGCTACCCACTCTTGTTCCTCCATCAGATCTTCAAGGTGCCATTTCTTTGAATTCAACTGTCATTAATGGCTCACGGGTACTCGGCCCGGTCATAGTGGCGGTGCTCACTTCATGGGGGCTCACCACATCTCAAGTATTTCTCGTAAATGCATTTACATACTTATTCGTTATTGCTGCACTGCTGCGCGTTCGCCTTCCGCAAATCACTCCAATCGCTAGCGAACCAGGGTGGCGACAGCTCACTACAGGGTTCAAAATTGCCTACGAACGAGCCGAGATACGCAGACTTCTTTTGTCAATTTTCAGTTTTGCTTTTTTGTCTCTTCCTTTTGTCGGACTTTTCCCGGCCGTGGCCTCTATGAATTTCGGCATCGACGAACGTTCTTCTGCTTATCGCTGGCTTTATGCAACATGGGGTTTTGGAGCAGCGTTAGGTGGTCTCGCTATTGGAACTGTTTTTGTAAATTCGGATAAGCGCAAAGTAGTGCAATCTGGTTTCATATCTTTTGCCGCGACACTTTTACTCTTCGCGCTTTCACGAACTCCTCTTCAAGCCTTTATAGTTGGGTTTTTTCTTGGTATCGCATATCTCGTCACGACAACTTCGATGCTCACCATTTTGCAATCGCGCCTTGCCCCTAACGAGAGAGGCCGAGTCATGGCGCTGTGGTTTATGGCTTTTGGTGGAACGGTACCCATTGGAAACCTTATTTTTGGACCAGTGATCGACAGTTTTGGAGCGCGCTGGGTTCTTATTGGTGGCGCTGCTTGGGCGCTCTATCTTGCGTGGTGGTGCAATATTGGCTCGATAGATGCACGCAGGAATTTAGAGCCCGAGCAGTAACTGGGTTACTGCTTCAAGACCCGCAATTCGTGATCCCTTCAGGAGAATTGCGGTGTTCGCAGAACGCTTTCGCAAGAGTGCGTACACCTCTGCATATGTTTCATAACTCGGCAAGCCATAGAGGTCGGTACGAAATGCAATCAATTCAATTCCTAGGTCTTGCGCCAGTTGCGCAATGTTCTTGTGCTGGACCTCTGCGTCAGATATTTCTGCCATCACACCAAGTACTGCAATGCGATGATCTGCAGTCATGCTTCGCAACGTAAGGAGCGCAGCCGACATTGATGTTGGGCTTGCATTGTAAGAATCGTCGAGCAATACGCCATCAGTCAAGGAATGGACCTGCATTCTCATTGGCGACATTGCAGTTGATGCGACTGCCAGCACTGCATCGGAAACAGGTATGCCACACAGTGCGCCCACTAACACGGCGGCAGTGGCATTGCTTACCATGTGTCGGCCCGGCACCGACAGGGTGCAATTTCCACTTCCCCATTGTGAAGCCAGGTGGAACGAAGCGCACCCGTCACCGTTGATGGTGAGATCTGAAATACGCATGTCGGCATCGGCAGCGGTTCCATAGGTAAAAGCTGTGGCACTGGTCTTATTGCGCATGGCTGCAACGAGCGCATCGTCGGCATTGAGAACAGCGAAACCATCTGCGGGCAACGACTCAACGAGTTCAGCCTTTGCTCGGGCAACACCCTCAACACCACCTACGCGCTCACTATGTGACTCTCCTACAGCGGTAATGACCCCAATATGAGGTTGCACCAGTGCAGCGAGCCGAGCTATTTCCCCAAAGCCACGCATGCCCATTTCCACCACAAGAGCTTCAGTGGGTTCTGGCGCATTGAGCACAGTCACCGGAACACCTTGGTCGTTGTTTAAAGATTTCTCACTTGCACCGACAACGAACTGTGTTGCCAATACCGCCGCAATGAAATCTTTCGTGGAAGTTTTTCCAACCGACCCAGTAATTCCGACAATGCGATTCTTTACCGTTGGCTTCACGTGCTCGCGAGCCCATTTACCTAGTGCGGTGAGCGCAACAGAAGTGTCGGCCACAACTAACTGCGGAACCGGGCACTCCAACACTTCACGAGAAACCAAAACCGCAGCGGCACCCGCCTGAACTGCATCGAGCACAAAATCATGGCCATCGCGTTGCGCAATAATGGCAACGAAGAGATTTCCAGGCGCCACTTGTCGAGAGTCATACGACACGCCTTGTGCTACCAGACCACTTTCCATGTTGCCGACGACAGATGCGCTCAATACACCTGCAACCTCAGCAAGGGGAATACGCATGCCCCAAAGATACTGCTCTGTAGCGCGAGAAGTCGCGAGTGCGGTAAAACTCTCGCCACGCGTGTACCGTCGGGGGAAGAATTATGAACACTCCGCATCGCATTCCTCTTATTGTTCTTTTTGGCGGCGAGTCCGCAGAACACGACGTCAGTTGCGTAACTGCTGCCCATGTCATCGCCGCTGCAAATACCGAGAAGTACGACATCACCACCATTGGCATCAGCAGAGCCGGAATCTGGAACCTCGTCGTTCCGTCAAACGATGAAGTTGCTGCGGGCCGTTTATCTACTTCTGGAACACCAACGAATTTGCAAACAGTAATTTCACTCCTTGAACAATGTGTTGTATTGCCGTTGCTGCATGGCCCACTCGGAGAAGACGGAACTGTGCAAGGCATGCTTGAATTAGCCAATATTGCATACGTTGGTTCAGGAGTTTTGTCGAGTGCAATATGTATGGACAAAGTGGTCAGCAAACAAATTCTGCTGCATCACAATGTTCCACAGCCTGCTTTTATTGCGTTGCGCGATGGTGAATGCACGCCTGCCGATATCGATGCCGCTATCGACCAACTCGGATTACCCATTTTTGTCAAGCCAGCCAATATGGGCTCATCTGTCGGCGTGAGCAAAGTGACACATCGTGAAGATTTCATGACCGCACTCCATCTGGCGTTTCAATACGACGAATGGGCAATTTGCGAGGAATTCATCTCAGGTAGAGAAATTGAAGTTGCGGTTCTGGGAAATATGGAACCCATTGCTTCTGTGCCTGGTGAAATTGTTCCTGCCGGCGAGTTCTACGACTACAAAGATAAATACGTCAACAACACCGCCACTTTGCATATTCCTGCACTGCTGAGCGAAGAACAAGCGCAAGAAGTGCGTGAAAAGGCTATAAATATCTACAAAGCCCTGCGGTGTGACGGCCTGGCACGAGTTGATTTCTTCTTCGATGAATCAACATCACGCTTCTTATGTAACGAGGTCAACACCATTCCTGGCTTCACACCCATTTCCATGTATCCAAAACTGTGGGAACAAACCGGAATCTCTTACAGCGATCTCATCGACCGGCTCGTTGAGCTTGCCTTCGACCGGCACTCACGCCGTCGACGCCACACCAGCCACTAAGGAGTGAGTGCGGCTCGTAAAAATTCGAGCAGTTCGCGTCGCAATGTACGCAGGGACACCGTTGTAGGTTGCCACCCCACTGCACGTAGCGCCACTGGCTCTGTAGCAACACCCACCACAGTGGAGTACACGAAGGCCAATAATAAATGTGGGTCGGCTCGACGCAACCTTCCGTCATTCATCTCTTTTTCTAAATAGAGAGCAGCCATGTCGATGAGTGGAGACACTTTGTCAATGAGCGCTTCACTCAGCGCCGGTGGCAGGCGGTTCAACTCACGAATGAGACCCAAGAGTGCAGGGCGTCGAATGGCCGGGCGAAACACCGCGGTGACTGTTGCTTCAATTCGTGCGAAACCATGCGGCGCCGATCGAATAGCTGCACCAATTTCCAAAACCAGCTCATCGGCCACGCGCTGCATGACCGCCACGGCCAGTTCCTCTTTACTGACGAACCAATAGAGCACCGTTTGTTTCGCCACCCCCACTGCACGGGCAATGTCATCGAGGCTCGTTGCGTCGATCCCGCCCGATCCAAAGAGGTCAAGGGCGGTATCGAGAATGCGTTCCCGCGTGGGTTGAGCATGTTTTTTGCGGATTTCTGGCATATTTCCCCACTTTCTCGTTCGCCTCTACCAAATGGTAGAGGAATGTGCTAGAAAAGTCTCGCATGATTGCTGAATCTCTATCGGGGCGCAAGATCGCCATCACCGGTTCCACCGGATTCGTGGGTACCGCCCTCGTGGAACGCCTCCTACGAAGCGCCCCGGGCTCTGAGCTCTTTCTCATTATTCGTGGCGGTCGCCGAGGCGCAGCCTCTCGAGTGAAGCGTGAAATTTTGAGCAACGATGCATTCGACCGTTTGCGCGACATGCATGCCAACAGTGCGGAATCTTTTGATGCAATGACCGCACGGCGTGTACATGCTCTCGATGGCGATATTTCTGTTGATGGCTTATTGCTCAATGAAACCGACCGCGCACTGCTTGCAGCATGCGACATTGTTATTCACTCAGCTGCTGCAGTGTCATTCGATTCCCCGCTCGACTCTGCAGTGGAAGTCAACCTCTTAGGCCCCACCCGCCTTGCCGCATTACTGAATGAACTGCACCCCAGTGGAACCAACATGCCACACCTTGTTGCAGTTAGTACCTGTTACGTAGCCGGCAATAGGCGCGGAACAGCACCCGAGCAATTGGTTTCTGAAGGTCCTTTCGACATTGGTTTGAGTTGGAAAGCAGAAGTTGCCTCAGCTCGACGCCTGCGTAGCGACGTTGAAGCAGCGAGTCGCACACCAAAGGTTCTAGAAGGTTTCCGCAAAGGTGCCCGCCGCGAACTTGGTGCAGCCGGAGCCCCAGCACTTGCAGCAAAAACTGAACAGTTGCGCGAACGTTGGGTCAGTAGCGAGCTCGTGCAAGCAGGTCGCTCTCGTGCTGCGAGCGTGGGCTGGCCCGATGCATACGCCTTCACCAAGGCTCTTGGCGAACAAGCTCTCACAGAAACAAAAGGTGCACTTCCCGTCAACATTGTGCGCCCGTCCATTATTGAGTCGGCAGTTCTTGAGCCAAAGCCGGGCTGGATTCGCGGCTTTCGCATGGCGGAACCCGTCATCATCTCGTATGCACGTGGGCTCTTGCGCGAATTTCCTGGTGTACCCGAAGGCACTGTTGACGTGATACCCGTCGACATTGTTGTTGCAGCCATCATTGCTGTTGCGGCAGCAGGCCCTGTGAAGTCTCCATACATCACACAAGTTGCCTCTGGAAGTACCAACCCATTGCGTTACAGCGACCTTGTAAACAACGTGCGTGACTGGTTTACCGAACACCCCATTTACGATGCAGAAGGTCAACCAATTGTTGTACCCGATTGGCGCTTCCCGGGCCGCGGGCGCGTGCAACAACAACTCTCACGTGCAAAAACAGCAATTACGCAAGGTGAACGCGTGCTGCAAGCACTCCCCTTACGTGGAGCGCAAGCCGCATGGTCGGCAAAGCTCGATGAGAAGCGTATTGAAGTAGAACGCGCACTGGAATACGTCGAACTCTATGGCCTCTACACCGAGTGCGAAGCCATTTACAGTATCGACAACTTGTTGTCGCTCTGGAACGAACTTGATGAAAAAGATCAACAAGATTTTTGCTTCGACCCACGTGTAGTGAATTGGGACCACTACGTCAAAGAAGTGCACCTTCCTTCCGTGGTCGACCATGCCCGCGTCAAAATGACGCCTGGGAAAACAAAAACAGACAGGGCCGCACGGTTGCGTGCAAATGTTCTTTCACCCGATCGCAAAGTTGCAGCATTCGACCTAGAGAACACACTCATTGCTTCAAACGTTGTTGAAAGTTACTCGTGGCTCGCAACGCGCCACCTCAACAATGCAGAGCGTGCGCGCTACTTCTTGCGCACCATGAAAGAAGCCCCCACCCTTCTCTCAATGGACCGTAAAGACCGCAGTGACTTCTTGCGCTACTTCTACCGTCGCTATGAAGATGCGCCCGTTGACCAAATTGCCATAGATACCCAGTTAATGATGACCGAAGTCATTGTTGCGAAGTCATTCCCTGCCGCAATTCGTCGTGTGCGCGAGCACCGAGCACTTGGTCATAAAACCATTCTCATTACCGGAGCACTCACGTTCAACGTTGAAGGCTTGCGCCCATTATTCGACGAGATTGTTGGAGCAGAAATGTCGATTCGCCCTGACAACACTTACAGCGGGCAACTCATCAAAGCACCACCGACCGGCGAAACACGCGCCCAGGTGCTTGCCGATTACTGCGCGTCACTTGGTGTACACCTCGACGAATGCGTGGCTTACGCCGACTCCACTTCAGACTTGCCACTCCTTGAAGCAGTAGGGCACCCCGTTGCCGTGAACCCCGAAACTCGCCTTGCCTCTATTGCCCGCAAACGTGGATGGCTAGTGGAAGATTGGGAAAAAGCTGCAGGAGCACCGAAACGCATCTTGCCTTTTGCCCCACTCATGAATGAGCGTCAACGATGAAAGCACTACGCGTAGATCGCAGCACTGGCCGCTTCATGTTGGCCCGCTTGGTGTCAGGTATTGACACGGGCACAGCAGCCAAAATTGGGCCACTCACGCTTACCAATTGCGAACCACCTGCACTTGTGAACAGCGAGTGGCAACGCGTACACCCACTTCTCACTGGTATTTGCGGTAGCGACCTTGCCACTGTGGAAGGCCACGCATCTACCTATTTTGAACATTGGGTGAGTTTTCCCTTTGTGCCTTGTCATGAAATTGTTGGCACTCTCGACAGCGGCGAACGCGTAGTCATTGAGCCCGTCCTTGGCCATGCTGCACGCGGCGCCGAACTTCCCTTCCCCGATGCAGCACCAGGTGATGGCGACGACTACGCACATTTAGCAATGCCGCCATTAGAGCCAGGAATTCAAATTGGATTTTGCAACTCCACCGGTGGCGGTTGGGCTACCGAACTTATTGCGCACTCTTCTCAAATTCACACCATTGCAAGTGACATGCCCGATGAACGTGCTGTTCTTGTAGAGCCAGTTGCTGGCGGCATTCACGCCGCTCTCTTAGCAATATCTCATGCTGCAAAAACCGAAGCACCGATATTTGCTGTTTTGGGCGCAGGAACCATGGGCCTGAGCGCAATTGCCGCTTTACGCAAGTTCTCCCCACAAGCAACCATCATTGTTGGTGCTCGCTACCCCGCCCAGATGCGACTCGCAAAAACTTTTGGTGCAACTTCCGTTGTGAAACCCGATGAGCTCATGCGTGCAGTACGGCACGCCGCGGGTTGCCATGTTGTTGGCGATTATCTGTCTTCGGGTGCTCATGTCACCATCGACGCCGTGGGCAACAGCGACAGCATTGCATTGTCGCTCCGCATGACACGCCCACGTGGACGCATTGTTCTCATGGGCATGCCGAGCGAAGTCACTGTTGATCTCACCGGGTTATGGCATCGCGAGACCCAGGTCATGGGCGCATACACCTACGGCACCGAGACCTTGCCAAACGGAACCAAAAAGCGCACGTTCCTTCTTGCGATTGAGTTGTCAAATGAAATACGCGCCGAACAAATGCTCTCGGCCACCTACCCGTTATCTGAATATCAACAAGCACTGCGCCATGCCTCTGAGGCAGGCGCACGAGGAGCCATCAAAGTGGCCTTCGATATGCGACAGGAGAAATTGCGCTAATGCCACGTCCAGGATTCGTACTCGATGTAGACCGCTCAACACCACCAATTCTTTTTTGGCGCGGTGAGAACTACTCACTTGAAAAATTACCTGCCGACCGTTCACGAGTCATTTATGCTCCTGAACCAGAAGCGCCAATTGACGACATCGATTCAGCGATTCGCCATGCACTGTTGAACCCCATTGAGATGGACCCACTGCCAACGCTTTTGTTCCCTGGCATGAAACTCACTATTGCATTCGACGACATCTCTTTGCCTTTACCAAAAATGACGCGTCCCGATATTCGTCAACGCGTTATTGAATCGGTGCTCGACCTTGCAGCAGAAGCTGGTGTCGACGACGTCCACATCATCGCGGCGCTTGCCCTCCATCGCCGTATGACCGAAGACGAACTGCGACACATGCTTGGCGACCGCGTGTACGACGCCTTTGCGCCACGTGGCATGTTGTACCAACACGATGCTGAAGATCCAGACAACATGGCACTTCTTGGTGAAACTCCTCAAGGAGAAGAAGTGGAAATTAACAAGCGTGCTGCAGAAAGCGACTTGTTGGTTTATGTCAACATCAACCTTGTTGCCATGGATGGTGGCTGGAAGAGCACCGCAACGGGGCTCTCGTCGTACCGCTCACTGCGCCACCACCACAATACGCACACCATGGAAAACAGTCGTTCGTTCATGGATCAGCACAAGAGCGAGTTGCATAAGAGCAACTGGCGCATGGGTGAGATCATGAAGAAGCATGGTCCGAAAATTTTCCAAATTGAGACGACAGTCAATAACGACACCTTCCCTTCTGCATTTGACTTTCTTGGTAAGCGAGAGTGGGAATGGAATGCACGCGACCGTGCCAAGTTTGTTGCGTCCTCAGCAGCGCTCAGTCGCACCCCGGCTCGCATGCGCCGCAACATATTCCAGTCCATTGAAGCACCACACCAAATGACAAGTATTCAGGCCGGCGAAGTAGAGGCAGTTCACAAAGTGACAACTGCCAATGTCTACCGCCAACAGCTTGTAGAGGTGCAGGGTCAAACCGACATTCTCACAATGGGAATCCCGTTCATTTGCCCGTACAACGTCAACTCCATCATGAACCCCATCTTGGTCATGTGTACTGGTCTTGGTTATTTCTTCAACCTTTACCGCAATAAACCACTCGTGCGTGAAGGCGGCGTCATCATTATGACCCACCCCACCACCAATGAATTTCATCCAGTGCATCATCCGAGCTACATCGACTTCTTCGAACAGGTGCTCACAGAAACAACCGTGCCAAGCGAACTTGAAGCACGCTTTGAAAAGAAGTTTGCCGAAGACGAGTGGTACAAACACTTGTACCGGACAGGAAATGCATACCACGGCGTTCATCCGTTCTACATGTGGTACTGGGGCAGCCATGCCCTTCAACACTGTGGCAAGGTCATCATTGTGGGCGGCGATGCGCCAACTATTCGTCGACTTGGCTTTACACCTGCGTCAACTTTCAATGACGCTCTTGAAATTGCGAGTGATGTTGTGGGTCGTTCGCCGACCATCACCCACTTTCATACCCCACCCATCATGATTGCCGATGTGAAATAAGAGTGTTGCGCAGTGGCAAATAATTACCCAGCTTTCAAGAGTCGCTCAGAGTCGGCGCGACGTGTTTTGCAACGTGGCGCACGTGGCATTGCCGGTGTGGAAAAGATTGCGTCAAAAGGCGTGGCTTTTTGGCGTCGAGCCGGATTTCCTTTTCGCGCCCCTTCAGTTCCGCGCGGCGTGAGCGTTCCACCCAAAGAGCCACATCTTGGCGCTTACTTCGACACCTCATTTGCTCGTAAGCCTGCCGCTCGTGCAGTTCGTCGTGTTCTGGTGGCCGGCCCTGTTACCGCAATGGTGAAGTTCCTGGCGCGTCCCAAAGTTGAAGGAATTGATCGCTTAAGTGACTTGGCAAAGCGAACCGATGTAGGCGGAGTAATTTTTGCGCCTAATCATCATTCACATATTGATACCCCACTCATGACCACCGCGGTTCCTTCTCCGTGGAACGACCGTCTAGTTGTGGCCGCAGCAGCCGACTATTTCTTCGACAAGCGCACGAAAGGCACTATTGCCGCACTCGCGCTGAATGCTTTCCCCATTGACCGCGAAACAACAAGCCGCAAATCGTCCGACGAGTTGCGTGCGCTACTTGCTCGCGACTGGAGCGTGGTTATTTACCCCGAGGGTGGTCGCTCGCCAGATGGTTGGGGTCAAGACTTCAAAGCTGGCGCTGCCTACTTAAGCATCAAAACTGGTTCGCCAGTTGTGCCCGTATTCATTGACGGAACCGGTTCCGTTTTTGGAAAAGGAATGAAGCGCCCACGTCGCGGCCATGTGCGAGTCATTTTTGGCGCACCACTTTTCCCTGAAGAAAATGACAACACGCGACGCTTCAATGATCGCATTGAAAAAGCGGTCACCCTTCTTGGCGACGAATCACTCACCGATTTTTGGACATCACGTCAACGGGCAGCGGCGGGTCGTTCCACTGCACTCACTGGGCCTGAATACTCCGGTTGGCGCCGCCAGTGGAGCCTGTATGAGCACCGCAAGATGGGCGCAGCAGGCCAACGACGCCGACAAAAACGGCGCTGGCCAAACCTCGGCTAATAAATTCCCTTTACGCTTTGACACATGGATTGGCTGACATGGCAACAGGGTGCTGCAATTGCCGCTTCAAGCGCAACAGCCTCGTTTGGCGTTCAGCGCTTGGCAGCTTCATCTAACAAAGACTCCTCGGTTGCCATAAAAGTTCGATCGAACTTCGTTGCAGCTACCAAAGAGATTGCTTTTGTATCGGGTTTGTATACGTTGTGGCGCTTGGCCCGCGTGCTGCCGCTCGACCAATCGGCGGGTGCAATTGACCGCGGTCGATCACTTGAGAATTTTCAACGAGAGATCTTTCTTCCCTCTGAACTTTCTTTACAAAAATTTGTTCTCGAGCACGAATGGTTGGCTCAGCTATCTAACGCCTACTACGCCATTGCGCACGTTCCTGTCTTACTTCTCTTTCTGGTGTGGCTCTTTGCTTTTCACAGAAATTCGTACCCTCAATGGAGAAACGGCCTCGCCCTACTCACTGCCATGTGTTTGACATTGCGGTTCATTCGCGTTGCCCCACCACGCTTTTTTCCCGAGCTCGGGTACATCGACCTCTCCACACGATACGGAATGTCTGTATACGGACCCGTTGGCAAAGGCGTGTCCGACCAATTTGCTGCCATGCCATCCATCCATGTTGGCTGGGCAGCTGTGGTTTCGTTAGGAGTTGTGGCGGCAAGTACAAGCAAGTGGCGCTGGCTTGCTCTCCTTCATGTACTGGCAACCATATTTGTTGTCTCAGCAACCGGAAATCACTGGTGGCTCGATGGGCTCGTCGCTATTGCACTTCTTGGCATTGCGCTATTAATTGATGAAAAATTTATCCGGCCCAGGCGGGGATGATGATGCTCTGACCAGCAAACAGCTTGACGTCTGCTTGCGAGTACCAACCATTGGCCGCCATAATGGCCGCCATTTTCACACAAAATACTGAACCAATTTTGGACAACGAATCGCCGGGCGCAACTTCATATGTTCCTGCCGGGCGAGTTCCACAACCTTTAGAACTTGGACCTTGCGGAGGCAACGTGGTGTTAGCAATTGCCTGAGCAGAGGTACTTTTTGCCGTGGGCGGAATTTTCATGCTCTGCGTTGGAAGCGGAAATTGAGAAATAGAAACCCAACCGTTGTACATGAGTAACTCTTCTACGCTGACGCCGTAGGAATTGGCTACCTTGATGGGCGAATCGCCCGAGACCACAACGTATTCCTGCTCGTACCCAACCGAACCGGCTGGCAACGTAGTGCTGACGCCCGGAGCAGTAGTAATGACCGGAGGGATGGTGGCGAAGTCTGTTGCCCCCACAGGCACAACAGTTGTTGCGCTACCAGCGACATCTTGACTACAAGCGCTGACTGCGAGAACCATGAGCGGAGTAAAAAAGACGCCAAGAACTACTGGCACCCAGCGTCGCTGCATGCGCACAGTTTCTCGTTCACGTTCTTGCACAGCCTCAATCTTACGCAAGGGGCCGTGCAGTAGGTGCTATGGGGTACGGCAAATGTGTTTCTCCCATGAGAAACGCATCAACTCCGGCCGCACATGCACGACCTTCAGCTATTGCCCACACAATGAGGCTCTGCCCACGACCCATATCGCCTGCCACAAACACTCCGTCGGCAGATGTTTTGTAATGGTCATCGCGCGCAACGTTGCCGCGCTCGTCGTAGTTCAAACCCATCTGATCGAGCCAAGAACCTTTTTCCGGACCAACAAAACCAAGTGCAAGAAACACAAGATCGGCAGGAAGCTCTTGATCGGAACCAGGAACTTTTTCAAACTTCCCGTTCTTCATCTCTACTTCGTGAATGAGAAGCGCTCGAACATTGCCCTGACCATCGTCGAGGAAACGTTCGGTGTTCACGCTGAACACACGCTCGCCACCTTCTTCATGTGCGCTCGAAACGCGATACACAAGACTCCACTGTGGCCAAGGGTTATTGCCAGCACGTTCTTCTGGTGGGCGCGGCATAATTTCTAACTGCGTCACCGACTTTGCACCATGACGATGCGAGGTGCCCAAGCAGTCGGCGCCCGTGTCGCCGCCACCAATAATGATGACGTTTTTACCTGCAGCAGAAATGGGTGACTCAGCAAAGTCTCCCTCTTGCACCTTGTTGGCCAATGGCAAAAATTCCATTGCCTGATAAATGCCTTTGAGTTCACGGCCAGGTACCGGCAAGTCGCGCCATGCAGTTGCCCCACATGCAAGAACTACCGCGTCGTGAGTTGCACGAAGCACTTCTACGTCAATAGCTCCACCCACGTCTGCATTCACGCGGAACTCGGTTCCTTCTTCACGCATCTGCTCTAAACGGCGATCAATATGATGCTTCTCCATTTTGAATTCAGGAATGCCGTAGCGCAAGAGCCCGCCAATGCGGTCGGCTCGTTCTAACACCACTACATCGTGACCCGCACGCGTGAGTTGTTGCGCTGCAGCCAAACCAGCAGGCCCACTGCCAATAACAGCGACGCGCTTGCCTGTTTTTACCGATGGTTTTTGTGGAACAACCCAGCCTTCATTCCAGGCATGGTCAATAATTTCTACTTCCACTTGCTTAATAGCTACTGGTTGCGCATTAATGCCAAGTACACATGCCGACTCGCATGGTGCTGGGCACAGCCGACCCGTGAATTCAGGGAAGTTGTTGGTGGCATGCAAGCGGTCAATGGCATCGCGCCAGTGGTTGCGATACACCAAGTCATTCCAGTCGGGAATGAGGTTGCCCAGTGGGCATCCGTTGTTGCAGAAAGGAATGCCACAGTCCATGCAGCGGCCCGCCTGGTGATTGAGTTCATCTTTATCAAAAGGCTCGTACACCTCTTTCCAGTCGCGCAAGCGAACGGGAACCGAGCGACGTTGTGGGCCTTGACGGTCCCACTTCAAAAATCCTGTTGCCTCACCCATGGGCTACCTCCATGATGCGTACGTTGGTTTCTTCTTCATT
>CAIOHI010000293.1 GCA_903858075.1 uncultured Actinomycetes bacterium | reverse complement strand
GAACACCACACAGAGCCCACGCGCACACGAACACCTTCACGCCCTAAACGGCGAAAAATAGCGTGTTCGTGAATGCGTCCGATCAAGCGGAGAGGCGGTAGCGGCCCTTGGCGCGGCGGTTTTTGAGAATTTCACGACCTGCACGAGTGCTCATGCGGTGGCGAAAACCGTGCTTTTTGGCGCGACGACGATTGTTTGGCTGGAAGGTACGCTTCATGGGTCCAGAATCTTTCGAATTATGTAAGGTGAACGGGAACCGCGAGAGGCAGGGCCGGGGCTACAAGAGCGAAGCGGCACGTCGATTCGGGTGACCACTGGCAAGGCTAGGCGAGACCAGCCCCCATTCCCAACCAAGGCTGTATTTTTTTGCCCTGTGGATAATCTGCTATGGTGCTTTTCCCACAGAAAAAGTGGCGAAAACGACGAAAAACACCTGAAAACCATCCACAACCTGTGGATAACCATGTGTATAAGAAGTGGTGATCGCCCCGAAACACCGTACCAGCACGAAAGGAGACCGACATGGCAGAACACGACACCGTGTGGACAGCGGTTTCTGCCTTGCTCCGGGCCCAGGTGTCTGAAGCCGTGTGGCTCTCCACTTTCCAAGATGTCATTCCTCTTCCCGGCGGCGACGATGCGTTGCGCCTGCAAGTTCCAAATGGCCACATTAAAGAACGCATTCTCACCCGCTATTTGCAATTGGTGCTCGACGCCCTTGCCGAAATTGACGAGAACGACCGCCAACTCGTGGTGGAAGTGGCGCCCATTGTGGAAGGCGAGAGCGATACTGGCCAGCCCGACGACTTCACCCGTGGCGCCTTTGATGACGACCTCGCCCTGTCTGGCAGTGCGGCAACTTCTCTGCGCGGGCAAGCCATTGGGCTCAACCCCCGCTATACCTTCGACACTTTTGTGAAGGGCGCATCAAACCAATTTGCCCTGGCCGCCGCTCACCGCGTGGCCGAAACCCCGGCCAGGTCGTACAACCCGTTGTTCATTTACGGGTCGGCTGGTTTAGGAAAAACTCACCTTTTGCATGCCATTGGCGAGTACGTTCACCAGAACTATTCCCATTACGAAGTGCGCTACGTATCAACAGAAACATTTATGAATGAATACGTTGACGCCATTCGCAGCAACACCACGGCCGCTTTTAAACGCAGGTACCGCGAAGTTGACGTTCTGCTCATTGACGACATCCAGTTCATGGAAGGCAAAGAAGGCCTCCAGGAAGAGTTTTTCCATACGTTCAACTCGTTGCACGGCGCGAACAAGCAAATTGTTATTTCCTCCGACCGCGTACCCGACGCCATTCCTACATTGGAAGACCGTTTGCGGGGCCGTTTCCGCTGGGGTCTCATTACCGACGTGCAGCCACCAGACCTCGAAACCCGGTTGGCTATTTTGCGCAACTACGCCGAGCGCAACGGCACCAAAGTGCCCGACGATGTTCTTGAATTCATTGCTGCCAACATCACCTCAAACATTCGTGAACTCGAAGGCGCGCTCATTCGCGTCACCGCCTTTGCCGCTCTCAACCGCGTCAACATGAACGTGGCAACCGCCCAAGACCTGCTTGCCGACCTCTTATCGCAATCTTCCACCCGTGTGCGTAGCGATGAAGAGTTCTTGGCCGATATTGCTGCGTACCTCGGCTACAGCGTTGAAGCCTTGCGTGGCAAGAGTCGCCAACGACCATTGGTCATGGCTCGTCAAATTGCGATGTATGTCATGCGGGAACAAACCGAATTGAGCTATCCATCTTTGGCGCGGCTTTTTGGTGGTCGCGACCACACCACCGTTATTCACGCTGTTGAAAAAGTTGGGCGCTTAATGGCCGAACGCAAACAGGTTTACGACCAGGTCACCGAGCTTTTCCGCCGGGCGAAAAAAGGATGAGTGTCGTGTCATTTGCACTGGGGACAACATGTGGTTTGCCAGGTGGACAAACTGCGTCGCTTTGGGCACAAAGTGGGGTTTATCCACCGCAGCGCACACATGTTCGCCTCCCCCTGTGGAAAACTGTGGATAACCAGCGTCGGACCTTTTCTTTTCCTTTATTGGTCCAAAGCGACTTTGTCCACAATCCACAGCCCTTATTACAAGCATTAAGTATTTATCCCCCTTCCACTGTCAATAACACAAACCCCCCTCACGGCATATTGAGCCAACAAAGGAGCCGCTATGAAGTTTCGTTGTGAACGAGAACAACTCGCTGAAGCACTCGGTTTAGCTTCACGTATCGCCTCAGGTCGCGTGGGTGCATTGCCAGCGCTATCTGGTGTGCGTTTACAAGTGAAGGGTGATCAGTTGCATCTCACCTCCACCGACAACGACATGTCATTGCAAGCAACACTTGCAATCGGTGGCGAGAAAGATGGCGTTGCGCTCATTAGTGCAAAATTATTGAACGACATTGTGCGTTCATTGCCTGAAGGAAAAATAACGGTCGAAGCGCAAGTGGAATCACTCACTGTAAAAAGTGGACGCTCACAATTTACGGTTCCCACTTACAACGCAATGGATTTTCCTAACGTCACACCGTCTACTGGCCCGGCACTCAGTGTGTCTGCTGGTGAACTTGGAGAAGCGCTGCGTAAAGTGGTGCGCGCTGCAAGCACAGACCAAATGCGTATTGCTCTGACAGGTGTTCTCATGTCCGGCGAAGACGGCAGTTTCCGTCTTGTCGCCACCGACTCGTATCGATTAGCAGTATGCGATGTACCCAGCATTGTTGTGAGTTCTGCAACACGCGTGTTGGTTCCTAGTAAAGCTTTAGGCGAAGTGCAACGGTTGTTGAGTGGCGCAAAAGATGCAAACATTCGCCTCGATGAAAACTCCGTCACCTTTGAAGTAGACGGCACACAACTCACCACTCGGTTGCTCACTAATGAATACCCGACTTACAAAACACTTATTCAAGGCACATACCCCAACAACATCACGGTGAACCGCGAGCAACTTCTCGACGCATTGCGCCGTGCGCGCATTCTTGCCCGCGACCAGGGGCCAGTGCGTTTACACATGAGCACTAACGGTTTGAAAGTAATGGCTGGAACCAAAGACAACGACGAGTTCGAAGAAGATATCGACGCCGTCTTCTCGGGCGACGAGCTCACCATTGCGTTTAACTCGGAATACCTTGCTGCAGGAATTGATGCAATTGCCGGCCAAGACGTCATCATCAAAACAAGTGACCCGGCAAAACCTGCTGTGGTGACTGGCGTTGGCGAGAACTCCGAGCAGTATTTGTATCTCTTAATGCCACAAAGACTTTAGAAACCATTAAGCACGAAGTGAGATCTGTGTGTTTGTTGAACACTTAACACTCACGAACTTCCGCAACTACGAAGAAGCCGACGTTTCCTTTACGCACGGAACCACTGCACTGCTTGGCGCAAATGGGCAAGGTAAAACCAGCCTGGCTGAAGCTTTAACGTATTTAGCAACGCTCGACAGTTTTCGCGGCGTGCCAACAGAAACGCTTATTCGCAATGGCGCCGACACCGCAATTTTGAGAGCAACAGTAAAACACCCCGACGGGCGTGAGTTATTAATTGAAGTAGAACTCTCGCGCACGGGTCGCAATAAGGCGCAAGTAAATAAACAACGCCTTGTACGTAACCGTGACTTGCTAGGTGTTTTACGCACAACAATTTTTTCGCCAGACGATTTAGCGCTCATTAAAGATGGCCCCAGCGAACGCCGTCGATTCATTGACGACGCTCTTGTGGCCATTGCAGTGAAACACGACGCAACGCGACGCGATGTAGAACGCATAGTGAAACAACGCAATGCACTACTCAAACAAATTGGGTATCGCTCGTCGGTGTCGCAACTGACCAGCGAACAAGTAGTGACCCTTGACGTGTGGGATGAAAAATTTGCGATTGCTGGGGGAGCACTCGGTGATGCACGAGCACAACTTGTTGCGCGGCTACAACCACTAGTGAACGAGGCGTACGAGCACCTTGCAGGCAAACCCACAGCCACCGATGTGGTGTACGAACCCGAGTGGCGGCGCATCGGTTTGGGGTTCGCGCTTAAAGAAACCCGTAGCGAAGACCTGCGACGCACTTCAACAACCGTTGGGCCACATCGCGACGATATTGAACTGCTCATTAACGGCCTACCCGCTCGCACACAAGCGTCTCAAGGAGAACAGCGCACACTCGCCCTCGCTTTACGGTTAGCAACACACCGCCTTGTGACAGAAGAAGTAGGAGCACCACCTGTATTGGTTCTCGACGATGTGTTGTCGGAATTAGACCCCTCGCGAGCAACCGCTTTACTTCAGCACATGCCCGTTGGGCAGGTCATCATTACGAGTGCAAGTGGCTTGCCACCAGCAGCAAAACCAGAGCGCATTTTGTACATCACCGCAGGAAAAATTTCTGAAGATCCGGCCACAACCGAAAGCGCAAACTGATGTCGCAGCGCCCGCCAGAAGAACCAACTTCACTCATTGACTCCATGCGTTCTGTATTGAAGCGCCTCAAAATGGACGATGGCGACTCGGTGGGCAGCGTCTTTCAATCGTGGGATGCGGTTGTTGGCCCCGACATTGCGCAACATATTCAGCCAGTGAAACTAGACAGCGGAGTATTAATAGTTGATGCAACCGATGCTGGGTGGGCAACACAGTTTCGCTTCTTGGAAGCCGACGTGAAGCAGCGATTTTTTGAGCACACAGGTTCACGTATTGACAGCATTGTGGTGCGTCAAAAACGGCGTCGTTAGCAGTGCGCGCCAAGTCGATAAGTGTGGGTATAACAGATCTGTGTGAGCAAAATTGGTACACTAAGACACGTATTTACGACATGACTTTTTACTCTTTCGCTTCCTTTTTTATGTCCTTGGTGCCACTACTTCTTCACACACTCAGACATAGGTGGCCTGTCATGTCACATGGCGCTTTGTTTCCTATTCATTCACTACATCGAGGTTGATCCGTGTCCAGCACAGAAAAGAAAAGTTCGGCAAAAAAGCCCACTGCTGACTACGGCGCAAAAGACATTCAGGTCTTAGAAGGTCTCGACCCAGTCCGTAAACGCCCCGGTATGTACATCGGGTCCACGGGTTTAGCTGGCTTGCACCACCTCATTTGGGAAGTGGTCGACAACTCGGTTGACGAGGCGATGGCTGGGTTTTGTACCCGCATCGACGTCATCATCCAGGCCGACGGCGGATGCCGGGTGGAAGACAACGGTCGCGGTATTCCTGTTGACCCGTACCCATCGGGCCCGCATAAAGGCAAAAGCGCTGCAGAAGTAGTGCTCACCGTGTTGCACGCCGGCGGCAAGTTCGGCGGCGAGGGTTACAAAGTGTCGGGTGGTCTTCACGGTGTGGGTGTCAGCGTTGTAAACGCCTTGTCCACCAGGTTGTTGCTCGAAATCGACCGCGGCGGCGATCGGTACGAGCTTGAATTCGTTGACGGCGGAAAAATGAAGGGCAAGCTCCAAAAAGTGGGCGCGTCTCCTGCCAAAGGGCGAGCCAACGGCACGAGCGTGACCTTTTATCCAGACCCCATCATTTTTGCGGCTGAAGGAACAGAGTTTGTGGCGCGCACCGTTATGGAGCGCTTGCAGACAATGGCCTTTTTGAACAAGGGCCTTGAAGTGGTCTTCAGCGATGAACGTGCCGATAAGGCACAAAAAGTGGTGTTCCAATACAAGGGCGGCATTGTCGACTTCGTTAAACACTTGAATGCGTCTAAAGAAGCTCTCTTCAGCAAGGTTGCACACTTTGAAGTGGAAGACGAAGAAGAAGGCATGCAAGCCGACGTTGCAATGCAGTGGAACACTGGCTATTACGAAGGTATTCACGGCTACGCCAACGGAATTTCCACCACAGAAGGCGGCATGCACGTTGAGGGGTTCAAAACCGCGCTCACATCGGTGCTCAATAAATATGCACGCGACAAAGGCATCTTGAAAGAAAAAGAAGAAAACCTTTTGGGTGAAGATATTCGCGAAGGAATGACCGCCATCGTTGCGGTGAAACTGCGCGAGCCACAGTTTGAAGGTCAGACCAAAGCAAAACTCGGCAACGTTCCAATGCGTTCATTTGTTCAAAAGGCAACAAACAAAGCTCTTGCTGAATGGCTCGACGAGAACCCAGCCGAATCGAACAAGGTTGTGAAAAAAGCAATTGCTGCAGCCCAGGCCCGCCTCGCTGCAAAACATGCACGCAACGCAGTATGACGCAAAACCGCACTTGCTGGTGCAGGTATGCCCGACAAATTGAAAGACTGCTCAAGTGGCAGCCCCGCTGAAAGCGAACTCTTCATTGTGGAAGGTGACAGCGCTGGTGGTACAGCAGTAGACGCACGCGATCCACGTGTGCAAGCAATCTTGCCGATCCGCGGAAAAATCTTGAATGTCGAGCGTTCACGACTCGACAAGATGTTGAAGAACAACGAAATTCAAGCGCTTATCACTGCCATTGGTGGCGGCGTAGGCGACGAGTTTGATGCATCAAAAGCGCGCTATCACAAAATTATTGCTCTTGCCGACGCCGACGTTGACGGCAGCCACATTCGCACGTTGCTCCTCACGTTCTTCTATCGCCAAATGAAACCAATGGTGGAAGCTGGCTTTGTGTACATCGCACAACCACCACTGTTCTCTACAGAAATTGGTAAAGAGAAAATTTATTTGAAAGACGAAGTAGCTAAAGCTGCTTTCCTTGCCGACAAACCGAATCACAAAAAAGAATTTCAGCGCTTGAAGGGTCTTGGTGAAATGGACTGGCAAGAATTGCGCTCCACCACCATGGACCCAATGACACGCACACTTTTGCAAGTGACAGTTGAAGAAGCTGCCATTGCTGACGACGTGATGAGCGTGTTAATGGGTGACGACGTGGAAAGTCGCAAGAACTTCATTGTTACCAACGCCCGCGACGTACGAAATCTCGACTTCTAAAAATGTTTTCTAGGAAAAGGCTTCTCTCATGACCAACGTGCCTCTCGAACCACCAGACTCCATTCAGCCCGTTCCGTTGCAAG
>CAIOHI010000292.1 GCA_903858075.1 uncultured Actinomycetes bacterium | reverse complement strand
TGGAACAGCAATTTCTAGACCATCTTCGCCGGTGTAACCAGTGCCAGCGACAACGCAAATGGTTCCCATCAACTCGATGACCCGCACATGATTGCGCGGCACTTCGCTTGCTTCTACCGAGAGGGATCTCATTACGCTGCGTCCGCGTGGACCCTGTAGCGCAATAACACAACGAGTTTGGGTGGTGTCAACGCCACCGAGGTACTGCACTACGCGTTCCGTATTAGACGCGTTGGGCATGACATCAAAAATATTCTCTGCAACCCACCACACAATGATGTCGTCCAGTACATCGGCGGTAACTGGGTCAAGCAGATGCGTGTATTGCGTTCTACCCGGAGCAATTTTTCGTAAGTCGTTAGACAAAACTTTTTGCAATGAACTCAATGCCGAAGGACCTTCAACACGAACGGTTCCTAAATGAGATACATCGAATACCACCGCAGAATTCCGACACGCGAGATGCTCTGCAATTGTTCCAGACGGATAAGAAATGGGCATTTCCCAGCCACCGAATTCAACCAGTTTTGCTCCGAGGGCACGATGCGCTGTGTTCAGTGCAGTGGTGCGCACGCTGCAACAGACTTCTAGAGTCCAACTACACGAGTAGCTATTGGGCTCACGACATTGTCAATGACTTGCCAACCCATAGATTTAATTTCAGCGTCGATGGAATCTTTGACTCCAGACAGAGGAAGTACGTTGAGAACACCCTGACCGTTGCGCAAAACATCGATGAGGTTCTCGCCATCACAAAAGACAACAGAAGAGCCGCTAATGACAACATGGGCTGAAGCGACATCGGTATTTAAATTGTTGCGCATGTAGCGAAACACTTCGCGAACCGATTCCAATTTGATGCCCGCATCTAAAAGATTCTTAATGACCTTAAGTTCGAGAAGATCGCCGTAAGAGTATTCACGACGCGTTCCACTTCCAGTTGCAGCAGTGAGTGATGGAATAACCAAGTTGGTACGAGCCCAGTAGTCGAGCTGGCGGTATGAAATGCCCACAATGTGAGCCGCCTTAGTACCGCTGAAACCTGCCATAGGACCTCAGCCTACGATCTGTTGCAGCATGCAACAACAGTCAGTCGAAGAAGTCTTCTGGACTCACATTTTGAATGAAATCCTTGAATTCATCAATGATCTCGTTTTCGTTGTCCTGCTCTACAGCCACGTCTTTGCCAACAACCTTGCCCACCAGCTCTAACAAGTCGTCAGAGACGTATATGGGGCAATTGACGCGCAATGCCAGCGCAACAGCGTCGGAAGGCCGGGCAGAAACCGGCTCCACTTCCCTACGGGATACAAAATGAATTTCGGCGTAATAGGTTTCGTTCTTCACCTCAGTGATAACGACCTTCTCAATTTCGCTACCGAAGTTCTCAATGACGGCAATACACAGGTCATGAGTGAGCGGACGCGGCGGTTCAATGCCCTCTAAAGCGGCATGAATGGCCGAAGCTTCTGGCCCACCGATGTACAGAGTCATGACACGGTGGGGTTCAACCTGCTCGCGCAACACGAGAACTGGTGCGTTCGTAGGCATTTCAATGCGCACACCCACAACATCAAGTTCTTGCATAAGAAAAGAGTACCCGAGCCCCGACGAATGTGCCTAACGCGGATCTATAAATTGCTGAATCGCTTGGCGTACCAATACTTCTCGCAGTTTTCCCGCATTCGTCACCAATGCATCAAGAATTTCAAGTGATTGCTCACGAGCGGCCGGGTTCCTTTGGCGCAGCAATGGCATCAGGCGCTGCTCAAACAGAGTTGCTTCTTTTTCCGCTGCAAGGCGCCACGACTTCAAATGCCGAATTTCAATGCCGAGTTCGAGAAATGCTTTGGCGATAGCAGCTACTTCGCGAGCGGTTCCTTCGTAGAAACTCTCTCCACCCACTGCTTTAGACACCAAAAGACCGAATTGCTCTAAGGTGTCTATATCGCTCGCCAACAAACCAGAGAACTCCATGAGTGATTCACGAGAAAGAGGACCAATTGCATCGCGTGCCGATGATGCGACCGTTGGTTCTGCAACACGCAGTGGTGGACGCCGTGATGTTGGGTGCGCTCTTTCGCTTTGTGCAACTACCTCTGGATCAACAATGAGAAAATCGCCCGTTTCGTCAATATCGCTAGATGGAACGCGCGACACATTTCCATTGTCGACTGCTGTGAGCACCCGCACTCGCGGCATATCTTGACTCACGTCGGTCACGCTCGATTCGCGCAGTGAACGAGGTAACTGACTGACCGGGTTCGTGGGGTCACGCGGAACTGCGCCCGACTCATCGAGTCGATCCCGAATGACTCGAAGTGGAAGATAATTAGTTTCTTGCTCGCGCAAAATATATTTCAAACGATCGACTTCGGAGTCGGAAAACTTCCGATAGCCAGAAGCTGTTCGCTCCGGTTCAATGAGACCTTGACTCTCGAGAAAACGAATTTTTGAAATTGTGACATTGGGAAACTCTTCCAAGAGCAGCCCGAGCACTTCACCAATACTTTTATAGTTTCGCTCAGGCATTATCGACAGTCCTATCAAAAAACACGAGGCGGAATTTACCAATTTGCAGTTCGTCTCCGTGCGCAAGAACAACTTCGTCTACGCGCTGCTGGTTGACATAGGTGCCATTGAGTGAACCGACGTCACGCACCTTATACTTTCCCTCGAAGAAAATGACCTGAGCATGACGACGCGAAACCGTAATGTCGTCAAGAGGAATATCGGATTGTGGATGACGCCCGATATTTGTTGAACCGGCGACCAACGCAAACCGGTCTCCATATTGTTCTCCGGTGCGAGAAACCAGTACTGCCCCACCAACTGGAACCTCAGCTGTGTGGAAAACGATGTCATCGCTATGCGAAGAGGACTCCTGGAGAGCATCTACACGAGTCAACGTGATTGTTCGATCGGAAGTGCTATCGAGCACTGCACCACACACCGAGCAAAATGCCGCTTTCGGCGGATTGCGGTGCGAGCACCGGTTGCAGTACACATAGGCCATTGCTATCCGCCAATAAGATTTTGGTAGGCAGAGCTTGTTAACAATTGTTCGAATTGAGCAGGATCCGACAATTCAATTTCACAGATCCAACCGTCACCATATGGATCGGAGTTCAATAATTCGGGGTTCTGAACAAGAGCGTCATTCACCTGTGAGACTTTTCCAGAGAGTGGCGCATAAATGTCTGAGACCGACTTTGTGCTCTCAACTTCTGAGAAACTTTGACCAAGGGCAACAACAGTGCCAACCGATGGGATCTGAACAAAAACGACATCACCCAACGCGTCTTGCGCATAGTCGGTAATACCAATACGAATGCAATTTCCACTCAACCTGGCCCACTCATGGTCGGAGCTATAGCGGAGATCTTCAGGAATGTTCATGGTCATATGGTACTTCTCCCCGCTCTACCGGCGCGGAGATGCTCAACGATGGCTGGCAAATAACGCCAGGCGGTGAGATAGCTCAAAAAGAGGCCAGGAACAACAAGCAACCATCCAACGACAAGGAACAGGTCTTCCACTGCAATGCCACTATGCGCAAGGGTGAGGGCCGGAACGGCGAACATCAATATGAACGTGGCCCACTTACCGAGATAAGTCACAGAGAAGCGCTCCATTCCAAATGCGGTTGCTATGACCATCAATAGACCAATTCCCGTCTCGCGGAACAAAATGAGCCCGGCAATAACCCAAGGAACGGCGCCGTCGACACCCAACGCAATGAGGCCCACAATGAACAAGAGCCGGTCGACCGTTGGGTCCAATATGGCCCCAAGTGGAGACACCTGGTTGAAACGTCGAGCAACATAGCCGTCGATCCAGTCGGTTGCGCCTAATGCCCCAAGAATGAGCGCAGCGGCTAGTCGAGAATCGCGGTTAAATAACGCCCAAAGAAAGATGGGGAGACACAAGAGTCGCACCAAGGAGATGAAGTTAGGAACGGTCAACACACTTTTCCGGCTGAAGAGCTCTGACATACCCCCGACACTAGACCGCTATTGTTGCCACATGACGGCAAACGAGAAAAATGCAAATGGCGACCACGCCGGGCAGGTTGTAGTAATTACTGGCGGAGCGTCGGGCCTGGGAGCGCGCTTTGCCGAGATATTCGCAAGTCGCGGAGCGCACATTGTCATTGGAGACATAGCCGAACAAGCGGCCCACAAGTTGTCTGCTTCATTAGGCGGCACCAGCATTAAATGTGACGTCACCAAATCAAACGACGTCGACGCTCTTGCTCAGCACGCAGTTTCACATTTCGGAAAAATAGATGTTTTCATCAACAATGCCGGCATTGCGCCCATCCCCAATGAAGAGCGCTTTGCCACTGCTGTCGCCAACCAAATGCTCCGCTTAGAAAACAATGTCGCAGCAACAACACCCCTCAATGTCATTACCGATATGACCGATGAGGAATGGGACCACATGCTGAAAGTTCATCTGTACGGCACCTTCTACGGCTGTCGTGCGGCTGCGCGCTATATGACTCCACAACGCTCTGGCAGCATCATCAACATTTCCTCTGTGCTCGGGCTACGCCCTACAGCAATGGCCCCCCACTACTCCACTGCCAAGGCTGCAATCATTGCTCTCACTAAATCTCAGTCACAAGAGCTTGCCCCTTTGGGAGTGCGCGTGAATGCAGTTTGCCCTGGCTACATCAATACGCCGCTACTAGCCCCAATGAACGAACTCATGAAAATAGCAATCGTTTCGCAAATAGGTATTGGCCGCCTGGGCACCGACGATGAAATTGCCGAGATGGTTTCCTACATCGCATCTGCGAAGGCGTCGTACTGCACCGGAGAAGTGTTCAGCGTTACTGGCGGCTACTCGGGATGAGCTCAGTATTCAGCCTTATTCTCCAAAGAAAAATACCAGGGCATTTTGTTTTTGAAGACTCAGACGTATTTGCCATCATGACTATTAATCCCATCGCAAAGGGTCATGTTCTCGTCATACCCACGCAGGAAGTTGATGAATGGACCAACGTCGATGAAT
>CAIOHI010000291.1 GCA_903858075.1 uncultured Actinomycetes bacterium | reverse complement strand
CTGCACAGTGTCGCGAACTTGCTCCTGTGGTCGACCAAGCATTTGTTGATGCTGTTGCTGAGCGCGAACGTATTACCAACCACGATGTGGCTGCTTTTGTTGATGTATTGCAAGAAAGCATTGGTTTCCCTGCTGGGTCGTATATTCACCACGGTCTTACCAGCACCGATGTGGTTGACACTGGTTGGTGCTGGGCACTGCGCGATGCAATGCTCATCATTCTTGATGAAATGACACAACTACTTGCCGTCACCACCGCATTGGCTCATGAACACCGCGACACACTTACCATTGGCCGCACACATGGTATTCATGCCGAGCCCACCACCTTTGGCGTGAAAGTTGCTTTGTGGACTCTGCAACTGCGTCGTGACGAAGAGCGTTTACGTAATGCGCTCGATGGCATCGCCGTGTGCAAAATGTCGGGAGCTGTGGGTACATATTCCAACATCGACCCTTCGGTTGAAGAGTATGTAGGCAATGCGCTCAACCTCACCCCTACACCCGCAACACAAGTTGTAGCGCGCGACCGCCACGCCGAATACATGTGGGCATGTGCATCACTTGGCACCACCATTGAAAGTATCGCGGTGGAACTACGTCACTTACAGCGCACCGAAGTGAACGAAGTACGCGAAGGTTTTTCGAAGGGTCAAAAAGGCAGCAGCGCAATGCCGCACAAGCGCAACCCGATTTCTGCTGAAACGCTCAGTGGTTTGTCGCGAGTTCTTCGCGGCAACTTACAAGTTGCACTTCAAGACGTGCCGCTATGGCACGAACGCGACATTTCGCATTCTTCAGCAGAACGCATTGTGTTGCCCGATTCATCGATGCTCGCCTACTACATGGTGCGTCGCCTGACTTCGTTGCTCACCAACCTTGAAGTTGATGCTCAGCAAATGCGTTTCAACCTCGACCTCTTACAAGGTGTGGTGTATTCGCAGTCGGCGCTTCTTGCACTTGTAGAAAATGGAATGAGCCGAGATGATGCGTATCGCATTGTTCAGCAGTTGTCGCGTAAGGCACTTGACACCAATACGCATTTACGTGATGTACTAGTGGAAAGCCTTGATGTGAATCTCACACACGAGCAATTGCGATTCATTTTCGACGAGTCGCGTGTTCTTGAACACGCAAGCAAAACAATCGACGCTTTATAGCTCGTCGCGGTTAATGCCCGCACGCTTCAGCACATTGGGTTGAACACCCATTTCTTGCCATGCGGAATACGTAATGCCATTGCGTTGCGAGTAGACGGCAGCAATCTTTACGAACTGATTTTCTAATTTTGTAAAGTCTGAGCCCAATTGCTTGGTTGCCAATTCGGCGGTGAGGTTCATGCGCTCTTGTGTGAGACGCAGTTTCACAATGGCATCGGCAGTAGTGAGTTCTTTTTGAATAACAGCAAGGCGCTTGGTAATGGAATCGGCGGTGCGCTTGCGGCCGCGCTTGGGCTTGTTGGCCTCCACAATTTCGAGGTACATGCGAATGATGCGACCCTCGGTGCGTCCCTGGGCCAAAGCATCTTTGTGCTTCGTGCTCATTGCCTTTTTCGCCGACTTCGTGGCGACTTTTTTGGCAGTGGCCTTCTTCGCAGCCTTTTTGGCAGGCGTTCCTTTTGTTGCATTCACGTTACAAAAGATATCGGGT
>CAIOHI010000290.1 GCA_903858075.1 uncultured Actinomycetes bacterium | reverse complement strand
TACTGAGACCACGAGTGAAATGGCGGCGAAACTGAGCATCACTGTTCCGTACGACCATCCACTATCAACGAGTATGCCGCCGGCAACAAGGCCAACGCTTCCGCCTAAAAGTGCTGCAACGGTAATGAGAAACGACGACGTTGCACGGTTGCCCGTGGGGAAGAGTTCACCGCGATACACGGCAAGTGCGGGGTAGGCAATGGCGCCAACAATGCCACCAGTAATTGCGGCGACCCACATGCCGACAGACGACAACACGAACGACAAACCAATGAGTGCAGCGCCAAGGGGAATGCACAACGCAGCCACGCGGCGCCGGCCATTGATATCGGCAATTTTCCCGCCGATGATGAGGCCAAGTGCGCCCGGGGCAGAAGTGGAGAGCGTAAAGAGCGCAACCATTGTTGCTGAATAGTCGCGCACATCTTTGAGATAACGATTCTGAAAAATAGATGCCGTTGCCACAAAAATATTGACGAGAAACGCAACCGCCCCCACCATCAAAAGTGTTCTCGGTGCGGTAAAGCCCGTATTTCGCGACGTTTCGCGCCGAGAAACCCGTGGTTCAGTGCGGTGGGCAATAAACCTGGGTGTCTCGGTCAGTCGGCGTCGCAAACTCACCGCCACCACAATCCAAATGAGTGCCATCACGTAAACCAATCGCCATGCGGTGGGTCCAAGATCTGCAATAGGAAGTGCAGCCACGGCAAAACCGGCGCCAAAGCCACTTGCAAGAGCAAGAACACTCAACCCGTAGGCGCGCCCGTGCTTTGGCATCTCTTCAATAAGAATGACAAGAACGGCAACGTCGAGTGCAAGCCCAACAGGGCGTGCAATGGTTTGTGTTCCCACGAGTACGGCAAAGTTAGGTGCCAATGCACCGAGTGATGCGAGAACAGGTGCAATAAATGCAAGCGCAATCACAATGCGTTGTCTTCCAATGCGGTCACCCAATATGGCAAGCGGAATAGCAAGCACAATGCCCAAGCGAACTATTGCAGCAGCAACTCCTTGGCCGGTGGTGGTGACACCAAATTCGTCGGCGGCAAAAGCAACGGTTTGCGTAAAAAGTGTGTTGATGAATGCAGCCACCATTGATGCCGCTGCAAGAAGCGCAAGTACCAATGTTTCATGCGCGGTAAATGTTTGTGGCGGCGCCCACCAAGGGTGGCGATTTTTGTGGTGGCGATGTTTGATGTGACGCGAAATGAGCGGTCGAAAGATAAAGCCGAACCATGGAATGTCGAGTGACCACTGTGTTTCTTCTGTGGCGTCAGCACTGGCGTCGACAGGAATCTCTACGCGCCGTTTGTATTCCACGCACGGTCCAGTTTTTTGCAAAAAACTATGGTGGCCGATGGGTAATTCCTGAAGTTTTTCAGCTCGAATTTCCTCGACCACAGTGCTGTACGGCTCGGTCAATTTCACGAATTCAGGGCTATTTCTGGCAATTTTGCGCTGAAAAGAGTAATGCCGAGCCTGTGACTTGTGGGGAAAGTTCGGCACGGGTTCCACGGCGGGAGCATACTGAGAGAGTGAGTTCAAATGGTGCGCGTATCAAGGTAACGCCCAGCAGCCCTTTAAGCGGCACGGTCGTCGTGCCAGGGGCCAAGAACTCTGTTTTGAAGCT
>CAIOHI010000289.1 GCA_903858075.1 uncultured Actinomycetes bacterium | reverse complement strand
CATGACCGGACGACTTCGTATAAATACCCATTGTGGCAAATACGCCTTTACGCATACCCCGCAAGGCTCCGTCGAGCACACCTTTAATTCCTTTTTCACGAATAACTGTGGTGTCGGCAACAACCTTCGGAGAGAACTGCGTGGCCCACCAATAGTTAATTTGCTTCAACAACTTCGGGTCATTGGGGTCGAGGTCGGAAACCGACTTCGCACCAGGCTGCAGATCTTCTAACTTCACTGCACCTGCTGCCAAAAGTGCACTCATGACCACCATGCCTTCACAACGACCACCAGCAACCTGTTTGTTGAGCTTGTCGAGCTGAGCTTGTGATTCAGTTGTGAGCACACAGTTTGCTGCTGTACCTGTGACGCACACATTTGCTGCACCAAATAGCGTGACAAACTCATCGGGGTTAAAGGTGTCGCCTGTGTACTGATAGCTGCCCCAGTTAGCAAAAGAAAACTTGCTGTCTTGGCGGTACCCAGAGTCAACGCACAATTCTCCAGAACCAAATTCACTTGGCGCAGGGCCAGAGCAGGAAACATCTGATGTTTTTGATCCGGCCTTAGCCGCAGAAGGTGTTTCCACGATGAGGTCGGCCAAGGCAGCCTGCGCATCAACTTTTCCACCACCTGCTGCTCCTCCGCCACATGCCACCAGAAAAGCACTGGCAACAATGACGGCTGAACTCAGCCGCACCAAGGATCGACTACGCAGCATGGTCATCCCTTAACCGGAGTACCGGCAGATGCCTTTTTACGCAATTCCTCATGAATCGCGATAGCGGTATCGAGACCCTTCGAGTATTTACCAGGAACCATGCGCGCAATTTCCTCAGGGGTGAAGCTCATGAATTCCTTGAAGGGAAGTTCTGATGGCAACATTGCTTCCAAGCTTGCCGAACCTGTGTGTGAGCCGATGAACATTGCTTCACGAGCAGAGTTCAATGGGTCGAGCATGAAGTTGATGTAGTCGTAAGCCGCTTCTTTATGGCGAGCGCCCTTCACGATGCAGTAGTTATCCATCCACAATTCAGTTGTCGGAGCACCTACTCCCCACTTCCATTTGCTCACATCTTGCCCTGCTTCTTTCAATGCCAGCATGGCACGACGCGCATCGCCATTGAATGTCTGTGAGAGCGCATACGGGGTGTCGAGAATGACGCCTTGTGGCGCAGAGTCGAGACCGCTGAGATGAGGTGCAAGTTCATTCAGCAAGAAGTTCTTGCACGCAGCCATTGCTTCTTCGTTGTCGTTGTCCCACTCAATTTCATTTGCCCAGAAGTACAACCCAGTGGAGTTAATTGGGGCATCAATAAGTGACGTCTTGCCACTTGCTTCACCTTTCGCTGCTTCAACGAATTCTTTCCACGTTGTGATGGGCTTTGTTACAACAGTGGAGTCGTACAACCAGCCCACAGTACCCCAGGCCTTGCAAACGGAGTAGGTGTTTTTTCTGTCCCATGGCTGATCGGTGTATTGGACATCGAGTTGATTGAAGTTAGGAATTTTTGTCAAGTCGAGTTGTTCAAGAAGTTCGCGTCGCACCATTTCTGGAATAAACATTCCAGTTGGCACCACTACATCGAATCCGCTCTTGCCATTTGCTGCCGTGAGCTTGGCAATGAGGTCTTCAGTGGAGTTGAAAATGGCTACTGTTGTGTCACCCCATGCTGACAGCAACTCTGGGTCGGTGTAGTCGGCCCAGCTGTAAAGGTTCATACGTCGCTCGACCAATGTTGATGCAGTTGGCCCCGTGCTTCCGTAATAGTTGTATACCTTGTCGCCACAACTTGCGAGCGCAGCAGCTGCTGCCGTTGCTCCAATTGCACCAAGAAATTTGCGGCGAGACATCGCTGCTTGGAGGCGCTCGGTAATGCCTTCGGCTACCGATTCGTGGGCGAGGATTCTGATGGGTTCGCGATCTTTTGACATGAGGAAAGACTAGTTCACACAGATCAGCAACTCAACAAATATGGTGTCTATTTGGCCAGCCATCAACCACATCCAAAGTTGTCTGGACATCACAAACGACAGGGTTGCTGCCAGCAAGATGACCGCCAACAACAACCCTGTTTGTTCATTTATTTTCTCAAGTGAAAATCTCTTATCTCAAACCAAAGTAATAACCATTCAGGTAGACCCAGACGTTTCCAGGGTTGGTGT
>CAIOHI010000288.1 GCA_903858075.1 uncultured Actinomycetes bacterium | reverse complement strand
TCATTGCACCACCGAGTTGTTCAAGTGTTACATCTTCACCAGTCACGGTTTTTACAACGTCTGGACCGGTAATAAACATATGGCTTGTTTCGCGCACCATGAAAATGAAGTCGGTCATTGCTGGTGAATACACCGCACCACCGGCGCATGGGCCAAGAACAACCGAGATTTGCGGAACAACACCGGACGACAAAACATTGCGGTAGAAAATGCCGCCGTAGCTAGCAAGTGAAACAACGCCTTCTTGAATACGTGCGCCTGCACCATCGTTGAGACCAACAACAGGAGCACCAACCTTCAATGCAAGGTCCATGAGTTTGTGAATTTTTTCAGCGAACACTTCACCAAGCGCTCCACCGAAAACGGTGAAGTCTTGTGAGAACACAAATACTTTGCGACCTTCCACTGTTCCCCAACCGGTAATAACACCATCGGTATACGGGCGCTCTTCAAGACCTGCAGCATGTGCGCGGTGGCGAGCAAGGAGGTCGAGTTCATTGAAACTGCCGGGGTCGAGGAAGTAGTCGATGCGCTCGCGGGCAAGCATCTTTCCTTTTTCGTGCTGGCGCTCTACAGAACGAGGCGAGCCAGCGTTGTAGGCGGCATCTTTGCGCTCGCGGAGGTCTTCAATTTTGGCGGTCATCGGGTTGTCACTCACGCGTCCGACGATAGTTGGCGAGGCGGTGGTTCTCCCACCCCGTCGGCCTAACCGGCAGGGGCGAGCGGGGTTGTGGTGGTAGTTGTAACCGTTGTCACAGGTGCAACGGGGGCAACCGGAGCGCTACTCGACGTGGTGGCGCCAGGCAGGGTGGAGCTAGAGGCCACTGTGGTGGTGGTAGCCGGGTCGCCAATGGTGAGGGTGGCTGCCAAGGGGGCAAGGTCTCCGGTGGTGCTGGTGCCGTTGATTTCAATTGTCCAGTCGCCAGGGGCTTTGAGCGGGAATTCACCATTTGCCCCTAAAAGTGCGGCTCCACGGCGGGTCAGAGGCACCCGAATGAGATAACCGTCGTACCCGTCGGCTTTCGGGGTCATGCGAATGGTGAACTCTTGAATGCGTTGGGGTTCAAAGAGCTCTATGAGCACCTGGTTTGGCCCCACGGTGGCGGGGCTGACCGAGAAACGCACGTGGAAACGGTCGTTGCGCAGGTCTTGTACGGAGGCGTACACCGGGCCGCCACTGGCGGGTTTTGTGTCGAAATAAATAGGCGTGGTCGACATCATCCACGCCGTGAGACCAAGCACCACCACACCGGCAGCGGCTTGTGAACCCACAGCCCGGCGCAGGTGAGCAGCTGGGCGCATTTCCAGAGTGCTGGCCCGAGCAAGGCGAGATCCGATGAAGAACCGAGAGGTGAACATGGCGTAGGTCATGAAACCAACGACTGCAATTTTGAGAAGCAAGATGCGACCATGCGCATTGGACAACAAGGCGAAGCCGTCGTAACGGTAGGTACTCACGATGCCGGTAAAAACAACAACAGCAATGGCTCGAGGCGCAAGTCGGCTGAACCCACGTACCGCTTGTACGAGGTCGGAGTCGCCAGATCCAATGAGCACAACGCGCACTAAGAGAACTAGCCCACCAAACCACATGGAAACAGCGAGCATGTGTACGCCGGCATTCACGTGGCCAAGCACTTCAATGCGTCCACCAGTGCGGTTGAGTCCGAAGACAGAACACATGAGTATGAGTGAAGCAACGCTGATTGCTTGCGTACCGGGGTCAAGAATGCGCTCGGGGTTCCAGGCAACAAGCCCCACGACTCCAACAAAAATGCAGCGCAGCAGAATTCCCCAACCGGGAAGTGACTCAGCGAGTTCGCGCCAGGCGTTCGGACTCAATGATGACGTCACGCCTTTACCGGTGATTTGAGCGGTAGTGAATACAAGAACGGCGAAGGTAACGAGTGCCGCAAAGATCCAGGTAATACGCAAAAAGCGCTTGCATACTTGATATTCCACACCTTCTGGCCAAGCCAAAAGAATGAGTGCGAACGAGCCAAACAAGGTTCCAATGAGCACGTACGACAAGGTGCGAAAAAGCCCCAACGGTCCGCCCACTCGTGGCCACGACGAATTGCTGACGGTTGACTCTGTGCCAGGAACAACCGTGATGGGAGTTTCGCCACCAGGAATGCTTGATGTCGAGGTAGTGGGCAATGCAATGGCAGAAGTGAAGTTGTACGCACCGCTACTGCCGTCGGGAAGCGCCCAACTCACTGTGCAGGTACCGGCGGAAGGAACTTGGGTGAGTGGCGTGCTGACCGTTTTTATGTCGGCACCAAGTTGTGCCGCACCGAGGTTGACAATGTTCCCATTACAAACGAGTGAAATACCCATTTGCTCAATGTCTTTCGGGTTAGTGAAAGCGTTGACAAAAACTAATTGCAACTGAGTAGGGGCAACTGACACCACTTCGCTCGGGGCGGGGTTAGACGATGACAAGGTGTTATCGCCAGCGGCATGGGAAATGCTTGGGAAAAAGAGGCTGGCACCGGTGGCGAGGAGGCCCCCCGCAATGATGATCTTCCTCAAAAAACGGCCCATGACCTCTAGACGGTAGCCAATGGAAGGCCAAGGGCCATATCACCTACTCGGTAGGCTCAATGAAATGGCCGTTCAATCGCTCTATCGACGTTACCGGCCGCGGCGCTTTAGCGAGTTGCGCGGGCAAGACCATGTGGTGCGCGCCTTGCGCAATGCAGTCATCAACGAGCGCGAGGGTCAGGCCTATCTCTTTTCTGGTCCGCGTGGTACGGGCAAGACCTCTACTGCGCGCATCTTGGCAAAAGTGCTCAACTGCGAGACCCCCATTGAAGGCGAACCTTGCTGCACGTGCCCCTCTTGTATTGCCGTTGAAGCGGGCACCAGTTACGACGTCATTGAATTAGATGCCGCGAGCAATAACGGTGTCGACGACATTCGCGAGCTCATCGACCACGCGGCGCTGGGTAACCCAGGGCGGCATCGTGTTTTCATTCTCGACGAAGTGCACATGTTGTCTAAGGGCGC
>CAIOHI010000287.1 GCA_903858075.1 uncultured Actinomycetes bacterium | reverse complement strand
ATGCACGAGTTTCGATTGGTACAAGAACTACGAAGAGCGTGGATGTGACTTTGCAACACGTGTCAGGGTCTATGTTGGAGATGAGTTGACATGAGCACAGTTGTTCCCGATCGTTCGCAGGCAGGTTTCTTAACGGTTGCACAGCGCCGCCGTGCAACGCTCGACCGCTCAGGTGTGTCGGGCAAACGACAAATGGCGACACAGGCTCCAACGGTTGCCTTTTATGGTCTACTCATTGTGAGCGCGTTGCTCGTGATGTTCGGTCTTGTCATGGTGCTTTCGGCATCATCAGTGACCATGTTGCACAGCGGTAGGTCGCCCTTCGATGTCTTTTTTCGGCAATTTGCATGGGCTAGCATCGGAGCAGTCTTGATGTGGGGCGCCTATACGTTTCCATATCAAATGCTCAAGAGGTTTGCATCCCTTATTTTCTTTGCATCTTTTGTGGCGATGTTTTTGCCGTTCGTTCCAGGGCTTGGTAATTCTGTCAATGGGGCGCGGGCGTGGATTGGTGAGGGAGCATGGCGCTTTCAGCCTTCTGAGCTGCTGAAACTTGCGACTCTCATTTATGTGTCGCGCATTTTAAGCAAGAATCGCAAAGGTGAAACCGATTTAAAGGTGCGGCTTCTTAAAGTTGTTATTGTGCTTGTTGCTGTTTCTGGCATGTGCTTGCTACAAAAAGACCTTGGTTCGGCCATTATTTTCGGGGCAATTGTTCTCTCAATTGCATTTGTTGCAGGAACCTCGATAAGCGTCCTCTCAGTTGCAGGATTTTTTGGCGGCCTTAGCGTTTGGTTTTTCGTCAACATGGAAGCGTATCGACGTCAACGTTTTACAGCGTTTCTTGACCCTGAGGGCAATAAGGGTCACTGGGGTTATCAGGTTTATCAGTCGATGATCAGTATCGCCAACGGAGGCGTGACTGGAGTGGGTGTTGGCGACGGTGCAGGGAAGTGGGGCTATGTACCACTTGCTCACACCGACTTTATTTTCGCCATTATTGCGGAAGAACTTGGTTTCATCGGAGCCGTTGCGGTCATCGGTCTCTTTTTCCTTTTTATCGTCTTTGGCATTCAAGCTGCACTTGGGGCACGCGATGTGTTCGGAGTGCTCATTGCAGGTGGAGTCACTGCGTGGTTCGGGGTGCAAGCAATTGTCAATATTGGCGGCGTAACAGGGGCGATGCCTGTCACTGGTCTTACTCTTCCATTTATTTCGTACGGCGGTAGTTCGCTTCTGGTAACGATGGCCGCATCGGGCTTATTGCTTAACGTCGCACGCCACATGAAGTGACAAGCGCATGATTTCTTCTAGCGCGGTGCATATTGTTATTTGTGGAGGAGGCACCAGTGGCCACGTTCTTCCTGCAGTTGCAATTGCTGAAATGCTCGAAGATGAAGGTGTCCACCCCGGAAATATTCACTTCATCGGAACACAACGTGGAATTGATGAAAATATTCTTTCGCAGACGCAGTATCCCTTCACACTGCTGAACGTCATTGGCGCAAAACACCAACTCTCACCGAGAGCCGCCCTTCATAATGTGCGTATGTTGTTATTGCTGCGCAAGGCAACCCGTACATCAATGAAGTTGATGAAAGAGAAGATGCCAAATGTGGTGGTGTCAGTAGGTGGATATGGCAGTTTGGCGCCCATGCAAGCGGCAAAGAAGTTAGGAATTCAACGCGTGGTCGTTTCGTATGACTCGCAACCAGGACTCGCCACAAAACGTCAAGCACGCGATGCGCACTTGGTAACGAAGTCGCACCCACATTCACCTTTGAATACGGCAACTTTGGTGGGGGCGCCCATTCGGCGTCATCTTCGTCAAGCCGGGCGAACTCAAATTGATACCACAACGAAAAATGCTGCGCGTTCGGCACTTGGAATACCGCTTCACCAATTTGTCGTCGTTGTCATGGGCGGCTCGCTTGGCTCGGCACTATTGAACGGCGTGACCGAAGAGCTTCGGCAGAACGAAAAGTTGAGTTCGGTATTTTGGTACCACATTGCGGGGAATCGATACGTAGAAAGTGGCGCCCCAACGACTTCGTCAAATTGCATTCAGGTGGGTTACGAACCACGTATTCAAGAGGTGTACCAAGCAGCTGATCTTGTGGTGGCTCGTTCGGGCGCAAGCACCATCGGGGAAATTTCCACGTTGGGCGTTGCAAGCATTTTAGTTCCGTGGGCAGGGGCAGCGGACAACCATCAAGATCAAAATGCCCGTTTGCTTTCAGACGTTGGTGCAGCACTGCTCATCACAGAAGAACACTTCACTGCTCAAAAAGCTGAAGAGGCAATTTCAGACCTTGTACTGCATTCAGAAAAACTCGCAGATCTGCGCAAAAATGCCTATTTAGCTGGGGAATTAAACCGTCGGGCGGAACTGGGCTCACTCATTGCTACCGTCGCTCGTGCATCTGAATAAGGCAAATCATTCTTTATGTCCTCATCGCGCAGCAACCCAGAACATACGAAAAAAGCAGTTGTCTTTGAATTAGGTACTGCACAACGTCTGCATGTTGTGGGAATAGGTGGCCCTGGCATGAGTGCACTTGCGCGTTCGCTGGTTGCAATGGGGCATCGCGTGTCGGGCAGCGACATTCGCCCCAGTGAAAATATTGCACAACTCAAAGACTTGGGCATCAATATTTCCATTGGTCATAGTGAAGACCTTGTTGTTGGTTGTGAAGCGGTGTGCGCATCAAGTGGTGTGCCAAGTGACAACATCGAAATGGCTGCCGCTAGGCGTGCGGGCATTCCTGCTTTGACACGTGCTGAAATGTTGGCAGCAGTGTGTGCTTCAGGAACATCTATTGGGGTTGCAGGTACGCACGGGAAAACGACAACTACCACTTTGGTTGCATTGATGTTGGGTGGCGCTGAAGACAAATGTGGTTTTGTAGTTGGAGGGGATGCCCCTGGTTTGCACACAAATGGTGCATGGTCGCAAACAGGACTCTTCGTGGTGGAAGCCGATGAAAGCGATGGCACACACGAAGCCTTGCCACTGCGCGGGGCAATTATCACCAATATCGACACAGATCACCTTGATCACTTTGGGAACTTCGCAAATATTGTCAATAGTTTTTCTCGCTTTGCTCAATCTGTAGATGGTCCAATTGCCCTGTGTGTAGACGACGTTGAGTTGCACAAGATCAGCACCCTCTTGCAGGATGAGGGTCGTGAAGTCTTAACGTATGGCGTTCAAGGCAAGAACGCAGACATTGGCATCGCTGCCTCAGATGTTGAAGCCACCGCAAGTGGCATGACCTTTTCTGTGAACATTTCCCCAAATATTTTGGAGAAATATGAAGGACAACGTCACTTCGCAGTGAACCTGAAGGCACGAGGTATGCATAATGTGCTCAATGCGCTTGGTGCGCTCGCCATTGCATTGCGATTTGGCGCTACTCAAGAAGAAGTTACTCAAGTGCTGGCCGAATTTCAGGGCGTTGCACGGCGTTTTGATATTCGTAGCGAAACAGATGGCATCACGCTGATTGATGATTATGCCCATCTCCCTACTGAAATTGCTGCAGTAGTAGCGGCCGCTCAAGGAATGATTGCCGGCCGCACCAACGCCTCTGCGGCCAACAGACTCATTTACGTTTTTCAACCCAACAGATACAACCGAATGGCGCTCATTTCTCATGAATACGCCCACGCCTTTACTGGAGCAGATGTTGTGGTCATTACCGATATCTATGCATCGGGTACTGCCTTTATTGAGGGTGTAACAGGCAAGTTGGTAGTCGATGCAGTGCAGGCGGCGTATCCGCATTTGCAGGTCGACTGGGTGCCCCGTCGCACAGATTTAGCACAGCATTTAGCGAATGTATTGCGTGACGGTGATGTATGTATTTCAAGTGGCTGTGGCGATATTGAAACGTTGCCCGCGGAAATTGCATCTGAGCGTCTGTTGAGGCAATGTGCCGCAGAACTCACAGCCGCACAACTAGAAGTGCATGAAAACTTTCCAATAGCTGCGCGTACTACCTACAAAGTAGGAGGATCAGCTCGGTTGTTCGTGGAAGTGCATTCTGAAGACCAGCTCATAACAGTTGCCTCTATTTGTGCGCGCCGCCCCGAAATGCCTGTTGTTGTGTTGGGGCGTGGAAGCAACACGCTTGTTTCCGACTTGGGGTTTCAAGGTCTGTGCATTTCTCTTGGTGAGTTTGGACAAAGTATTGCTGTAGAAGAGTCATTGCAAGAACCGAACAGTGTCAGTGTTCTATTTGCAGGTGCAACGCCATTACCGGTGGCAGCACGACAACTCAGCGCACTAGGAATAGCGGGCTTTGAATGGGCAGTGGGTGTGCCTGGCTCTGTTGGTGGGGCAGTACGGATGAATGCTGGGGGTCACGGGGCAGATGTCGCTGCTTCATTGCATTCGGCTTATGTCATCTCGTTAACGTCGGGTTGTCATGGTTGGGTTCCAGCGAGCGAACTTGGTTTGCGGTTTCGTGGGTCCGGTCTAGGCAACCAACATGTGGTGACATGGGCAAAAGTCGTGCTCGAGAAAAGTGATCCGGGCTGTGGAGATGCATTAATCGGTGGCATCGTGAAGTGGCGCCGCGATCATCAACCTGGTGGGCAAAATGCGGGTTCGGTGTTCATTAACCCTGACGACGGTGCTATTTCAGCTGGTGCGCTCATTGACGAAGCCGGATTACGTGGCTACCGGCTAGGCACTGCATGTGTGAGTGAAAAACATGCCAACTTCATTCAAAGTGACCATGGTGGAACAAGTGCCGATGTGGTGAAACTCATGAATGTGGTGCAGCAAAAGGTGCTTCATCACGCTGGCATTCATTTGCGTAGCGAAATTCGTTTACTGGGCTTCGCCCAAGGTGAGGCATTGGCAATTGACGCAGGAAACACGTCAGACAGTGAGAAACTAGAAGCGTACCTCTGCGCAAAATTCCCAAAGTGACCTTTTTATGACGACTCCCTCACATGATGATGAAACTCAAGAGTTGCGGTCAGATCAGGCGGCTCATGTCACGGGTGAAACACCGGTTGTGCGTTCAATCGACGATGTTCCATTCGAGGTACTTGAGGAACTCACAGAGGCTTTTGAGGGTATTTCAATTGTCGACGAAGATGGCCCAGAGTATTTTGAAGGCCATGTCCTTGGCGGATACGACATCGTCTCTGATGACGATCTCACTCATGCCCGGCGTCCACCGCTAGTTATTGAAGACTCAGAATTCACGCAGCCACTAGAGCGAAGTGATGACGGTCAGCCCCACCGTCGGTTTCGCTTGCGGCGCATTGAAGTGCGTCGAGAAGAGGGCAAGCGTCGTTTACGGGTTGTGCTCTATGTGCTTGTGCCAATTCTTGTTGTGGTCATTGCGGTGCCCATTTTGAACTCTCCCTTATTCGGGGTGCGCACAGTCACTGTGCAAGGAGCGAAATACGTTTCGCCAGAAGTACTGGCAAAAGCCACATCGCAAGTGAAAGGTAAGTCCATCATCTTTGGTGACCTGCATGCTGCAGAGTTAACGCTCAGGGCAGACCCGTGGGTGCGTGATGCAAGCGTCAGTAAACACTTTCCATCGACGGCAGTCATCGACATTGACGAGAGGCAACCGGTCGCCTGGTTCCTTGGGAGTGACAACCAGGCACGTGTTTTAGATGTAGAGGGGTATGTCATCTCTGTGCAAACAGGGCAACCTACTCAATTCATGCAAATCACTGGGGTCGGCGATGCCCTCCTCGCTGGAGCTCGGGCCAACGAGGTCTACACGGCAGCTGCACAACTCTCTGCGTCTTTACCTACCGAAATCCAAAAGACAGTCTTGAATGTAGGCGTTGCCAATAACACCGAACTGCTCATGACCCTGCGCACGGGAACAGTGGTTATTTTTGGCCAGCCAAGTGATTTACGAGCAAAACTTGTGTCTTTAGTGCTGGTTTTGCGTCGGCAGGATCCTCAAAACCTCCGCAGTATCGATCTCTCAAGTGGTGACCCCATCTTCGCCCAAAAATAATAAGTGGAAATCCCACAGTTGAGGCTCTCCACGTGGAAACATAAAGACAACATTTCCTATCTCTCGGAGGTCATGGCCCATGGCCGGAGCACCCCAAAATTATTTAGCAGTCATGAAAGTGGTTGGAGTCGGCGGCGGCGGCGTCAATGCCGTCAACCGCATGATCGATGCTGGCCTTAAAGGCGTTGAGTTTGTCGCGGTCAACACCGATGCGCAAGCACTCTTAATGTCTGATGCCGATGTCAAACTCGACATTGGTCGCGACCTCACACGTGGGCTCGGCGCAGGCAGCGACCCAGAAGTAGGGCATGCAGCTGCAGAGTCTCATCGAGCTGAAATTGAAGAAATGTTGGCTGGTGCCGACATGGTCTTTATCACTGCGGGCGAAGGTGGCGGTACCGGTACCGGTGCGGCTCCAGTCATTGCTGAAATTGCACGGTCAATTGGCGCACTCACCATTGGTGTTGTCACACGTCCATTCGGCTTTGAGGGTCGCCGTCGTTCTACGCAAGCAGAGAACGGCATTGCAAAACTCAAAGAAAAAGTAGACACGCTCATCGTTATTCCAAACGATCGACTCTTAAGTGTTGCCAACGACAAAACGTCGGCAATCAATGCGTTCAAAATGGCAGACGACATATTGCTCAATGGTGTAGCTGGTATTACAAGCCTCATCACAACGCCTGGCCTCATTAACACCGACTTTGCTGACGTCAAAATGATTCTGGCAAATGCAGGAACTGCGTTATTGGGCATTGGTCATGCAAGTGGCGATAACCGCGCAGTTACCGCTGCAAAGGCTGCAATTACCAGCCCGCTGCTTGAAGCTCAAATTGATGGTGCGCGTGGAATTCTGCTCAACATCGCTGGGCCATCAAGCATGGGTCTGTTCGAAATGAATGCTGCAGCCGAAGTAGTACATGCCGTTGCTCATCCCGATGCAAACATCATCTTTGGTACCGTCATCGACGATGAACTAGGCGACGAGGTGCGAGTCACCGTTATCGCTGCTGGGTTCGAGCGTTGGGATGGAAACGACAAGCGTGCTCCATTGCGTGCTGTCGACTCTCGTCCTGGTACAAGTTCATCTCCGCGCAGTGTGTTTGCTTCAGACCCACTCGATACAAGTGGAGATGACGACGAGTTCGACGTGCCTTCATTCTTGAAATAAATTTGAAGTAGCTCTTGTCAAGCACGACTCCATCTTTTTCTCAAGAACAAGTCATCCACAACGTAGGTGTTGTTCGGTCGCATATCGCAGAGATCTGTGGCGACGCCGCTCAATCGGTGCAACTTGTTGCAGTAACCAAAAACTTCGGGCTTGAAGCCTGGGAGTGGGCAAGAGACGCCGGATGCGACGCGGTGGGTGAGAACTACGCCCAAGAAGCTTTAGCGAAAGCACTGGCTGCCGATTCTGGTAAGCGTTTGCTGCTCCATTTCATTGGGCATTTGCAGTCAAACAAGCTGGCTCAGTTGTATGGAAAAGTACATACTTGGCAGACCATCGATAGGGAATCGGTCATTTTGGGGCTGGCGAAGTTGTATGCGGCTCACGGTGGAGCTGTTCCCTCGGTTCTCCTACAGGTCAATATTGCCGCCGAAGCACAAAAATCGGGTTGCCATCCACGTGATGTAGCGAAACTCGTTGAACTTGCCCGTTTATCTCAACTGCATGTCGGTGGGCTCATGGCAATGGGGCCAACAAACGGTGACCTCGCAGAGACGCGACAGACCTTTCGTGAGACACGCAAAATGTGTAATGAGATGGGTCTTTTAGAGTGTTCTGCGGGGATGTCTCATGACTACCGCATTGCCCTCGAAGAGGGTGCAACCATGATTCGTGTCGGTTCCGCAATATTCGGCGAACGTCCCCAATAGAGAACTCCATGTCGTATAACCTATGAGCATGTCAATGTGGCGACGCGCTATGGATTATCTCGGTCTAGGGGCCGATGAAAATTATGACGACTATGACCAGTCAATGGAAATGGATCGTCCTCAGCGAAATCCGCGTGCAGGTTATGCCGCCGACCCTTCTGGTCGCGTGCCTCGTCAACGTATGGAACCAGAATACGAAGATCACAGCGGAGCAATTCCGCAAGACACTGGTGGCTATCGCCGCAATGTTGACGACTCTGGTTTGCAATTGCGTCCCGTTGGTTCACCACGACAAAGCACAACTGTTCGACCTTTAGCGGTCAGCGGAGCTGAGCCTGCAACTGTCAGGCCATTACGTTTTGAGCAAGCAAAAGAAATTGCTGACAGGTTCAAAGAAGGACAGCCAGTCATTATGAATCTTGAAAGTTGCGATAAAGAAGTTGTGCGTCGACTCATCGACTTCGGAAGCGGTCTCTGCTACGCAATGAACGGTTCAATGGAGCGCGTCGCTACCGATGTGTTTTTATTGAAGCCGCCAACATCACGTTCACAGTTCGAATAATTTATGCGTCAACTTTTGTGTCAGATACTGAACTTTTATGTTCTCATCATTTTTTTCCGCATTGTTTTGTCGTGGTTCCCACTACGTCCAGGTGGAATCGTCTTCACTATCAATCAGTGGCTCTTTCGCGCAACTGAACCCCTCATGGGGCGTGCACGGCGAATCATTCCTCCGATGGGGCAATTCGATCTCTCTCCCATCGTGGTCATCATGTTTTTGCAAATAGTGGTCGGCCGCCTCATCTTGGGCTGCTAAAAACGAAACTGCGCTCAGCGTGCTGTACATGTGTCACTTATCTGAGTAGGGTTCGTTGCCGTGGCATACCCCGATGTTCAGTCTCAACCTAAATTTCCGGCAATAGAAGAAGCTGTTTCCGCCTTCTGGGCTGCCGATCAAACCTTTGAGGCCTCGGTGCAATTACGCAGTGCCGGAGAAAATGGAAACAACGAATTCGTTTTTTACGACGGTCCTCCTTTTGCAAATGGTTTGCCGCATTACGGCCACTTGCTCACTGGCTTTGTTAAAGATGCTGTGCCGCGTTACCAAACCATGCGTGGTCGGCGTGTCGAACGCCGATTCGGCTGGGATTGCCATGGGCTTCCTGCAGAAGTGGAAGCTGAAAAAGAGATAGGCATTGCTGGGCACCCAGAAATTGCCGCCTTTGGTATCGACAAATTTAATGACGTGTGCCGCACCAGTGTGTTGCGGTACACCAGTGAGTGGGAACGATACGTTACTCGCCAAGCACGCTGGGTCGATTTCGATAACGACTACAAGACCCTCGATACGCCATACATGGAAAGCGTCATGTGGGCTTTCCACACACTGTGGGAAAAGGGTCTCATCTACGAAGGCTTTCGTGTGCTGCCATATTGTTGGCGTTGCGAGACACCTTTATCTAATACCGAAACGCGCATGGACGATGTGTATCAAGATCGTCAAGACCCTGCATTGTCGGTGTGGTTCTTGTTGGAGTCGGGTGAGCGCATTATGGCTTGGACCACAACGCCATGGACATTGCCATCAAACCTTGCCTTAGCTGTTGGTGGCGATATTGATTACGCAATTATGCAAGATGGCGAGGGCGTGAAATATATTTTGGCCGAGTCGCGCCTCGCTGCGTATGAAAAGGAATTCAGCACTGCGCAACAAGTGGGAACTGTGAAAGGAAGTGAACTAGCGGGTCGTAAGTACACGCCATTGTTCCCATTCCTTTCCGACACTGAAAATGCCTTCCAAGTACTCGTTGCAGACTTTGTCACCACCGAAGATGGAACCGGAGTGGTGCATCTTGCCCCTGGCTTTGGTGAAGACGACCAATTGGTGTGTGCGGCCGCAGGTATTGCCACTATTTGCCCAATGGACGATCAGGGTTGCTATACCGAACTCATTTCCTCGTGGGTGGGTACGCATGTCTTTGAAGCGAACCCATTAGTTATTCGTCAGCTCAAAGACGAAGGGCGAGTCATTCGCCACGACAGCTATAACCACTCGTATCCACATTGCTGGCGTTGTGCGCAGCCGCTTGTGTATCGCGCAGTATCCAGTTGGTTTGTGGAAGTCACCAAGTTTCGCGACCGTATGGTGGAGCTCAATGAAAACATTCATTGGGTACCCGAGCATTTAAAGCACGGTTCTTTTGGAAAATGGATCGCTAATGCTCGCGACTGGTCAATTAGTCGCAACCGCTTTTGGGGATCCCCAATACCGGTTTGGAAAAGTGACAATCCACTTTTCCCACGAATAGATGTATACGGAAGTGTTGCGCAGTTACAAGCCGATTTCGGTGTGGAAGTAAACGATCTGCATCGTCCATTCATCGACAATCTCACGCGACCAAACCCAGACGACCCATCGGGTGAATCTGTCATGCGACGTGTTCCTGAAGTACTTGACTGCTGGTTTGAAAGCGGATCAATGCCTTTTGCGCAGGTGCACTACCCATTTGAAAACCAAGAATGGTTCGAAAATCACTATCCCGGCGACTTCATTGTGGAATACGTGGCACAAAGCAGAGGTTGGTTTTATACCTTGCACGTGCTGGCAACTGCTCTATTCGACCGTCCTGCATTTTCTACTTGCGTAGGTCATGGCGTGGTACTGGGCGACGACGGCGCGAAAATGTCGAAGAGTCTGCGCAACTACCCAGACCCAATGGAAGTGTTCAATACCTATGGTGCCGATGCGATGCGTTGGTATTTGTTGTCATCTCCCATTTTGCGTGGCGGAGACTTCTCGGTTACTGAAGCAGGCATTCGCGAAACAGTGCGACAAGTGCTTCTTCCCATGTGGAACTCTTGGTATTTCCTCACCTTGTACGCAAATGCTGAGGGCAAGCAGGGCCAGTGGTCAATTGACAGCACGAATGTTCTCGACAAATACATTTTGTCAAAGACACACGATCTTGTAGCAGCGCTCACTCAACAATTCGATGCTTATGATTTATTTGAGGCGTGCGCCACCATTCGTACCTATCTCGACGTGTTAACAAATTGGTATATCCGCCGCAGTCGTGATCGGTTCTGGGCCGGCGACCAAGATGCCATTAACACTTTGCATACAGCGCTGACCGTGTTGTGCCGTGTTGCTGCACCGTTACTGCCCATGGTGTCGGAAGAGATTTATCGGGGCCTCACCGGAGAACGCAGTGTTCACCTCACCGATTGGCCATCACAAACTGAACTAGTTGCACATCCTGAACTCACTGCTGCAATGGACAAAGTACGCGATGTTTGCTCTACGGCACTTTCTATTCGTAAGGCCAACGGGCGCCGTGTGCGTCTTCCGCTTACTACGTTGACCATTGCAACACCAGAATTGTCGGGGCTCGATGCATTTATTGACATTGTGAAAGACGAAGTCAACGTGCGCAACATTGAGTTTCGTACCGATGTGGGCTCAATGGCGAAGCACGAGTTGCAGGTCACCCCAAAGGCTCTCGGCCCACGTCTCGGTGGCGACACTCAAAAAGTAATTAATGCCGTCAAGTCGGGGAACTGGTCGATTGTCGATGGAGCACCGGTTGCTGGTGGGTTCCGGTTAGAAGAGGGTGAGTATTCCCTCAAATTGGTGGCGGCCGAAGGTGCAGCAAGCGCCGCACTGTCGCATCATCCAGGTGTGGTGGTACTCGATGTTGCTCTCACCCCAGAACTTGAAGCTGAAGGTGCTGCTCGAGACCTCATCCGTGCACTTCAACAAACCCGGCGAAGCCTTGGCTTTGTGGTCACCGATCGCATCTCCGTCGCTATTTCAGGGCCAGCTGAGTTCATTGCTGCCGTATCAAACCACGTCGACATGATGGCCGGCGAGGTGCTCGCTACCCATTTCACCTTGGAACAAGGAAGTGGGGAACCCCAGCATGTGGAGACTCTCGAAGGCCATGAAGTCGCCATTTGGATGGCGTTAGCGGGCAAATAGGGGAAATATTGGGACTTGGTCCCAATATGACGTATCATCCACCGTCAAGATAGACCATTCAAGAGAAGTCTTTTGTGGAAAACGGAAATGGTGTGAGCATGGTCGCAAAGAAGCCAGCAAAGAAGTCAGCGGCAAAGAAGCCTGTTGCGAAGAAATCAACGGCGAAAAAGCCAGCGGCAAAGAAATCTACCGCCCCCAAGAAAGCAGCACCCACAAAATCCGTGTCTAAAAAAACTGTGAGCTCAAAGAAGTCTGCACCTGCCAAGAAGGTAATAGCCAAGAAGGCTCCTGCCAAGAAAGTCGTGGCTAAAAAAGTTGTTGCAAAGAAAGCTCCAGCCAAAAAAGTAGTTGCTAAAAAGGTAGTCGCAAAAAAAACTGCGCCAAAGGTCGACCTGAAAAAAGTAGCTGCTGCCAAAAAAGCAGCTGAACTAGCTAAGAAAGTTGCTGCTGAGAAAAAAGCAAAAGAAATAGCCGCACAGCGCGAAAAAGCTGCGAAAGCCAAGGCTGCTGCCGATGCAGTGCGTGCAAAAGCTAAGGCTGCTGCCGAGCTCGCGCGCGTGAAGGCAAAAGCCGCAGCGGAAGAAAAGAAAGCTCGCGAAAAAATTCTTGCTCAGCAAAAAAAGGAACAAGAACTAGCGAAGAAAAAAGCTGACGCTGAAAAGGCAGCAATTGCCAAGCAGAAAGCTGCAGAAAAAGAAGTTGAACGCCTTGCCAAAGAAGCCGAAAAGCAGGCCGAAGCAGATCGTAAAGCAGCCGAAAAAGAAGCTGCTCGCTTAGCGAAAGAAGCTGAGAGGCTCGCAGAAGCCGCTCGCAAGGTCGCAGAGAAAAAAGCAAAGGCTTTGGAAAAACCAGTCATCGTCAAGTTGCCTGTCCAAGACGGAATTACCCCAACCAAAGATTTCGATCTCAAGTTCCTCCAGGCGCAGCGTGAGATGCTCCACTCAGAGCGCATCAGCCTTGTTGGGCAAGCAACTCGTCTTGAAGATGAAGCAAACGCACTCATTGCCGATGCCGAAATGGGAGATGTTCAATTTGATGACGAAGGCGGCGAGGGAGACACCATGGTTGTTGAACGCGAACGCGATCTCACCTTGTCTGCTTCGGCACGTCACATTGTTGAACAAATCGATCTTTCCTTAGAGAGTATTAAGTCGGGCGAATACGGTTACTCAGAACATTCTGGTAAGCCCATTCCGCGGGAGCGCTTAAAGGCAATTCCCTGGACCACAGAACTCGTTGAAGAGCGAGTCGGCACATTCGGCCGCAGGTGACCTCTCTGCGCCGGTCTTCACTTGCGGTGGCAAGTGGGGTAGTGGCTTTCGATCAAATTACTAAACATTGGGCAGTGAATCGTTTGAACGGCGATCGTGTCATCGATGTGCTCGGAAGTTTGCGGTTCAATTTGTCGTTCAATAACGGTATGGCGTTTTCGCAAGGTACAGGAATAGGCCCCATTATTGGGGTACTTGGCATCATCGTCGTGGCGTATTTGCTCGTAGGTATGCGGAGATCTTCGTTCAGCAGCGCAGTGTTTGTAGGCCTAGTTGCTGGTGGTGCTGCGGGAAACATCGTCGATCGCCTATTTCGCGGCGATGCGTGGTTACATGGTGCTGTCGTTGATTTCATCGACTTGCAGTGGTGGCCAGTTTTTAACATTGCCGATGCGGCAATTTGTATTGGTGGAGCACTTCTCGTTTTCACCTCATTTCGAACGGAGAAGTCATGATTGAAGAAATCCTCCCCCCAGCTTTAGCAGGAGATCGTCTCGATCGAGTTGTTGCGTTGCTCGCCGATATCAGTCGCGCGCAATCGTCGTCACTCATCAGTGTTGGCGGTGTTTCCATTGACGATGTGGTGTCTGCGAGCGGCAAAGTAAAAGTAGTTGCAGGTCAAAAAATTTCGATTGATCCAACACGCGTACCTGAAAAAGAACTTCCGCAAGGTGACCCATCGGTCATGCTCGACATTGTTTATGCAGACGACTCAGTGGTCGTCATCAATAAAGCCAACGGTCTTGTGGTTCACCCGGGCGCAGGCAACATGACAGGAACATTGGTGAATGGCATTTTGGCTCTTTACCCAGAAGTTGCCGGAGTGGGTGAGCCCATGCGTCCAGGCATTGTGCACCGTCTCGATATTGGTACCACCGGATTAATGGTGGTGGCACGCACACAAAATGCATATGAGTCATTGGTCGACGCACTGAGCGATCGAACAGTGAAGAGAGAATATTTCGCGTTAACGGTCGGTCATTTCGATGCACCATCAGGAGTGGTCGATGCGGCTATTGGTAGAGACCCTCGCGATGTGATGCGGATGACCATTGTTGTTGATGGCAAATTTGCGCGTACCCATTATGAAGTCACCGAAGAGTTCGATACGCCGATACCGGTCAGCACGGTTCGTTGCCGTTTGGAAACAGGACGCACTCATCAAATTCGCGTGCATCTTGCCGCAGTTGGTCACCCCGTCGTTGGTGACGGAACATACGGTGGGGCACGCGCCGGACTTCCTTTTTCGCGACCTGCATTGCACGCAGTGAAATTAGGGTTCGATCACCCTGTTACTGGTGAAGCAATGTCATTCGATGCGCCGATGCCAAGTGACATTTCAACCTTGCTGGAAGGCTTAGGCAAAACCGACTCTTAGTGGGTGTGTTCAATAGCGGGCCACGGTGCAACGCCGCGCGCTGCGTTTGCAATACCTGCAAGCGTGTACTGCTCAAGATGTTGTTTCATGTGGTCACCAGCGGCACCCCAAATGGCAAGTAAGACACATTGACCTTCATGGTTGCATGCTTCATCTTCGTGGGGCTGCCCAAAGTCGCCAATAGTGATGGGTCCATCGACAGCGGAAATGACCTCAGATAATTTGATGTCTGCAGGGTCGCGTGCCAAAACGTAGCCACCACCTACTCCACGCTTTGATTTCACCAACCCGGCGCCTTTTAACGCAAGAAGAATTTGTTCAAGATACGGCTGGGGTAGTGCGGTGCGCTCAGCAATATCTCGTACCGAGGTAGGCCCAGAGCTGTCTGCGTGCAGGGCAAGTGAGAGAAGTGCTCGGCAGGCGTAGTCGCCACGGGTAGAAACTCTCACATCTCTATCGTACGGGGTGATGGCGTTGTGTTCAGCCATTGTGAGGTGGTTCACTGCAGTAGTGCCTTTAGATGTTGCTACTTCCCCTATTTTGCCCGATTTCTCGGGCGGGGCAATTTGCAACATCATTCCGTACCTTTTGTCGCCTCAAGCAACTCACCCAGGGAATGCTCCTGACTGGCTTCCAGTTGCTGCTGTCGGGGCAAAGCGGGCCGTGGTGCTCATTGTTGACGGTTTGGGGTGGAACCAGTTCCAGGAACGCACAGCGCTCGCACCGACCATGGCAAACATGTCGGCTTCTCGCATTACCAGTGTCGCGCCCACCACCACAGCCACAGCTCTCACTTCTATTGCGACAGGTTTGGCTCCGGGCGAACACGGCATCGTTGGCTACCGCATGCAAATTGACTCATACGTGATGAACTCGCTGCGATGGGCCGATGAAAAAGGAGATTTGCGACGGCAATTTCCCCCACATGACGTGCAGCCTTTTCCTCCATTTTTGGGTTCGTCGGTTCCAGTCATTTCAAAAGCAGAGTTAGAGGGCAGTGGTTTCACCGAAGCGCATTTAAAGGGCGTTCGCCATCACGGATGGAGAGTGTCTTCAAGTATTCCAGTCATCATTGAAGAACTCCTCAATGCGGGTGAAAACTTTGTCTATGCGTATTACGACGGCATCGACAAAATTGCGCATGAAAGAGGTTTCGGTGCTTTCTACGATGCAGAACTTCGTGTTGTCGATTCACTCATCTCCGACATCATTTCCCGTTTGCCAAGTGATACCGCGCTGTATGTAACTGCCGATCATGGTCAAGTGCATGTCAATGACAACGTGGTGCGGCTCGATAACGATGTTATGAACCTTGTGCGTACTCAAAGTGGCGAGGGCCGCTTCCGCTGGCTTCACGCACGCAGAGGCATGGAAGCCCAATTGCTCGAAGTATGTGCCGAAAAGTTTTCGCATTGCGCCTGGGTGCGTTCGCAAGAACAAATTCTCGATGAGCATTGGTTTGGTCCCGTTGTGCGCCCTGTTGTGCAAAGGCGTCTTGGGGAAGTTGCACTTGTGCCGTTTGAACCAGTGACCTTCTTTGACCCAGCCGATTCTGGGCCTTTTCAGCTCGTATGTCGTCATGGTTCGCTTACTGCCGATGAGATGTATGTGCCCTTACTCGTTCATCGCTCATAAGTCTTGCTTCAGTGCCGCACCCCTCTAGAGTGTGGCTGTATGAGCACCTCCGATGAAACTTCTGGTACACAAGAAGAATTAGTGGAAACCATTACGGCCCCCGCCAAGGTCATGCGTATCGGTTCAATGGTGAAGCAGTTGCTGGAAGAAACTCATGCCACTCGCCTCGACGAAGCAAGCCGGGAACGTATGGCAGAAATATATGAACGCTCCATTGTGGAACTAGGCGAGGCATTGTCTCCCGACCTACAAGAGGAATTAAAGATGCTGGCTCTGCCGTTCACCGATGGCGAAATTCCGAGCGAAGCAGAAATTCGTGTGGCTAAAGCTCAGCTCGTGGGTTGGCTGGAAGGTTTGTTCCACGGTATTCAGGCCACTCTTTTCGCTCAACAAATGGCAGCGCGTCAGCAATTTGAAGAAATTCGCCAACTGCCTGCTGGCCAAGGCCCCGAAGCGGGAGCTGGTCATAATGGTCAATATCTCTAAGCAGTCCATCTTTTTCATCCCGCGTCACACGGGTTTGGTAGTTTCGTCTTTCTGACGCCTCTATGACTGAATCTTTTACTCACCTCCATGTTCACACCGAGTTTTCAATGCTCGATGGTGCGTCGCGCCTCGACGAACTTGTGGCAGCGGCAGTGGCCGATGGTCAGCCTGCGCTAGGTATTACCGATCACGGCAACATGTACGGGGTGCTCGACTTTTACCGAGAATGTAAAAGCCAGGGCATTAAACCCATCATTGGCACCGAGGCCTATATGGCCCACGAGTCACGTCACGAGCGTCCGGCGCGACGCGGGCGTATCGACGACACCGGTGGCGATACCGAGTCGGGTAGCAAGTTGTACTACCACCTCACATTGCTTGCGGAAAATACCACCGGCTATCGCAACCTCATTCAACTCTCTAGCCTGGCTTTCCTCGAGGGGTACTACTACAAGCCCCGCCTCGACTGGGAACTGCTTGAAAAGTACAGCGAGGGTCTCATTGCCTCAACGGGTTGCTTAGGTGGGCATGTTTTGCAGTCGCTGTTGCGCGGTGACGACAAAGGCGCCCTAGAAAAAGCTTCACGCTTACAAGACATCTTTGGGCGCGACAACTTGTTTGTGGAGTTGCAAGATCACGGCATTCCTGCGCAACTTGAAACAAACCCCAAACTCATCGAAATTGCAAAGAAAATAAATGCTCCTCTCATTGCAACTAATGACTCTCACTACACGCAACGTCACGACCACACCGCGCACGATGCATTGCTATGTGTACAAACTGGGGCGTTGTTATCTGACCCCAATAGGTTCAAGTTCGAAGGTGAAGAGCACTATCTGAAATCAGCTGCAGAAATGCGCTGGCTCTTTCGTGATTTCCCAGAGGCATGCAACAGCACGTTATGGATCGCAGAGCGTGCCAATGTCGATATCGATTTCGACCAAGTGCACCTTCCCAACTTTCCTGTGCCTGAAGGTTTCGCTAACGATGAAGAGTATTTGAAACACCTCACCACCGAAGGAGCAAAGTTCCGTTGGGGTGAAAAAATGCCTAAGGAAGTTGTTGAGCGGCTGGCATTCGAAACCAAAGTCATTATCGACATGGGTTTCGCTTCTTATTTCCTCATTGTGTGGGATCTCATTAAACATGCGCGCGACAACAACATCCGCGTAGGGCCTGGTCGTGGTTCTGCTGCCGGTTGTGCTGTGGCCTACGCGTTGCGTATTACCGATCTTGACCCCATTAAATACGACCTTCTTTTCGAACGCTTCTTGAACCCCAGTCGTGTATCAATGCCCGATATCGACATGGACTTCGACTCTCGTTACCGCGAAGAAATGATCCGTTACGCAACGGAAAAATATGGTCGCGACCATGTGGCTCAAATCATTACCTTTGGCACCATCAAGGCACGTAACGCCGTGCGCGATGCCGCACGTGTTCTTGGTTACCCGTACGGGTTGGGCGACAAAATTGCGAAGTCCCTTCCACCGTTGGTAATGGGTCGCGATACTCCGTTGAAATACTGCTTTGAAGATGTGCCAAAGCATCACGACGGCTTTCGTGCAGCTTCCGAGCT
>CAIOHI010000286.1 GCA_903858075.1 uncultured Actinomycetes bacterium | reverse complement strand
ACCTTGCACGACACTTCTTACGGTGGCACTGCCTTTAGCGCCAACAACGAATACCTTTTTTACGTAGTGAACGATGAAGCACTGCGACCCTTTCGCGTGATGCGCCACCGCATGGGTGAACCTCAAAGCACCGATGTAGTTGTGTACGAAGACCTTGACGAACGATTTTTTGTCGGCCTCGGCCTCACGCGCTCCAGTAACTACATCATTATCGAGTCATCGTGCCGTAGCACGAGTGAAGCACACATCATCGACGTGCATCACCCACTGACGCCGCCAACTTGCGCGCGCCCACGCCAAGAAGGTCTTGAATACAGCATTGATGACTGGGGAACTTCATTTGTTGTTCTCACAAACCTCGACGCCGAAGATTTCTGCGTGCACACCGCGCCACACAATGCACCAGGGAGTTGGTCAATACTCATTGAACACGTTTCTGGGCGCCGCATTGCCGATATTGACCCGTTCGAAAAGTTCCTTGTTGTCTACGAATGGCAAGATGCACAACCTCATATTCGCCTCGTTTTTCCCGATGCTTCACATCACGTCATTGCTGTTCTCAATGAACCACACGATGTTGAACTCGACAGCAACCCAGAGTGGACCACACACACTTTGCGCATTCAGTATCAGTCACTCATCGCACCCAATACGGTTGCCGAATACGATGTTTTAGAAAAGTCTTTACGGACTTTGAAACAAACCGTGGTACCCAATGTCGACTTATCGCAATATGTGGCAACACGCGAGTGGGCAACTTCGCACGATGGAACACGCGTACCGGTTGACATCGTTCGCCATCGCAATACACCTCAAGATGGTTCTGCGCCTGCAGTGCTGTATGGCTACGGAAGCTACGAAATTTCTATTGCACCACGTTTCTCCGTCACACGCTTTTCGTTACTCGACAGGGGTTGGGTATGGGCCATTACCCACCCGCGCGGAGGCGGCGAAATGGGTCGACGCTGGTATCTCGGTGGCCAACTACTCACCAAGCGCAATACCTTTCTTGACACCATTGCGAGTGCTGAGCATTTAGTGACAAATATGTGGTCACGCAAAGGCGGCATCGCACTATACGGAGGCAGTGCAGGTGGCCTACTTGTTGGTGCCTGCATCAATATGGCTCCCGCTGTATTTGGAGCTGCCGTTGCTGCGGTTCCATTTGTTGATGTGGTGAGCACTATGAGCGACCCCTCACTTCCACTTACTGTTACTGAGTGGGAAGAATGGGGCGACCCGCGCAGCGAACCTTGGGCTTCATACATGTTGTCGTACTCGCCTTACGACAATGTTGAAGATAAAAAATACCCGCCGCTCTACGTAACAGCGGGGTTAAATGACCCACGTGTGAGTTACCACGAACCAGCCAAGTGGGTTGCAAAACTACGGTCAATGCAAAACAACACGAGCGACATCTTTTTTCGTTGCGAGATGGGTGCTGGTCACGGTGGGCCATCGGGGCGCTACGAGCATTGGCGAGACGAAGCACACACCATTGCATTCATGCTGCAACAACTACCAACACACTCAAAATAAGAAAGACCACATTTCGCCACACGTGGTTCATTGATAAAGGTGCACGCGACACGGCGCCAAAGCACCTACAAGACGGCGTCTCGCCGCGGCGCAACAATTGAATAATGCGCACGGTGAAGCCGGCGAGCAATACGCATGCAGCGACTCCTGTTACAACAAGAGCAACTTGCGCAATAAGCAAAGCCCCCAGCACCACTTCACACCACGGCAATGCCCATTTCACCGCAGCATCTATGAACGTTCGGCCAGTGGAAAAAGGCGTACTAGCAATGCTCCACTCTTTCCCCTGTGCAAGTTTGCTCACACCAGCCCATACGAACATGAGCCCAAGGGCCACGCTCACAAGCACGCGCAGTGCGTTCACTCGGGGAATGCAACCTCTACAACTTTGCCCCGGTAAAACGCCATGGCGTGTGGCGAGACACCCGTAGGGGTGTT
>CAIOHI010000285.1 GCA_903858075.1 uncultured Actinomycetes bacterium | reverse complement strand
GCTGCTGCTTACACAGCCAAGTTCCCTGGCGAGACACCACAGACCTACGGTGCAGAGGCTTACGACGCAGCAAAGGCATTCCTTGCCGCAATTGCTGCTGGCAAGACCGACCGCGCTGGAGTTCTTGAATTCCTTGGTACCTACGATGCTGCTGGTGTAACTAAGCAGATCAAGTGGGACGAGACTGGTGAAGTTGCAGGAAACGCTGTTTATGCCTACAAGGTAGAAGCTGGCGCAATTTCTGTAATTGGCTTGATCGAGTAAAACTTCTTCTCTCTCTGAGAGATACGTAATTTGGAATGGCCGGGAACAAATGTTCCCGGCCATTCTTTTGTATATGACATTTTCTGCTAAACAACAGGGGAACAACTTCGTTCTCGGGGACACATGCGCGACTGGCTGATTTACAGAACATTTTGGGACCTCACGGTGACTGGCGTAGCGCTGGGTTCCATCTATGCCCTCGTGGCATTGGGCTACACCTTGGTGTACGGCGTGTTGCGCCTCATCAACTTTGCTCACTCAGAAATTTTTATGATTGGCACATTTGCCTCGCTCATTACGGCAACAAATGTGTTGGGGCTACCCATGTTGGAAGCGGGTGAGTATCCGTACCGCACGGGGTTTCAGCTTGTTCTCATTTTGTTGGCCTGCCTGCTCGGCTCAATGGTTTTGTCGGGTGCGGGTGCGGTTGCGCTAGAACGCGCCGCATATCGCCCATTACGCGGCTCTGGTGATCAATTTGGTGCAGTGGTGTTGGCATTCGTTACCGCATTTGTCGTGGGGCTCATCTTCTTTGATACACCGAAGTCGAACCTCATTTTCGGAATCATTGGCACTGGGCCTATTGCCTGGATGTATCTCAATATTTTCCGCCGTGGACGCCAGGCACCGCGTTTAGCTTTTCTTATTTCAGCAATTGGAGCTTCAACTGCAATTACTGAGGCAGTGGCTATTTGGGGCCCGCGCGACCGCGAGCAATACCAGACCCCACGCGTTTTAGAGAAGAAAACTCTTTTTCAATTATTCGGAACCGACATTCGTATTGACTACGTCATAGTCATCATTGGTGCATTGCTCATGATGACCGCATTGTTGTTGTTTGTGAATCGCACGCGCCTCGGTCGTGGTGTGCGTGCCGTTGCTCAAGATGTTGAAACAGCAAAAATATTAGGAGTCAATGTTGACTTCGTTATTTTGATTACCTTCTTGCTTGGTGGTGTCATGGCCGGTGGTGCTGCAATGATGTTCACTCTGGTGTACGACCAGTCGAAGTTCAATATTGGGTTTCTTCTCGGCGTGAAGAGTTTTACTGCTGCGGTGCTCGGTGGCATTGGAAACCTGAAAGGCGCCTTGCTTGGTGGCATTGTCCTTGGCCTTGCAGAAAACTATGGCTCGGCACTTTTTGGCGGGCAGTGGAAAGACGTTATTGCCTTTGTGTTGTTGCTTGTGGTGCTGATGTTCCGCCCAACGGGTCTTTTGGGTGAGTCATTGGCGAAGGCACGCGTATGAGCCTGTCTGAGTCTTTGAAGAGTGTTACCTCTGGTGCACGTTCTGTCTCGCGTTTAGGTGAGGCATTAGGCAAACAGTCGCGCTCGGTGCGTTGGTCGTTTGGCGCCATTTGCATTCTTGCGTTGTATCTCTTGCCATGGTGGCCAAACGTGCCAGTACTCGGTTGGATTGTTGAAACGCCAGGAACAAGTTTTCCAAGCGTGCTCACCGACCAAGTAGTGATTTTCGTTTTGGTGGCATTGGGCTTGAACGTTGTGGTCGGTCTTGCAGGGCTTCTCGACCTTGGCTACGTAGGTTTTTATGCAGTTGGTGCATACACAGTTGCTATTTTGTCGAGCCAACATGCCAACTTGCCATGGCTGCTGTGCATGCCCATTGCCGTTTTGGTATCGATGCTTGCGGGCGTCATTTTAGGAACACCTACGTTGCGCTTGCGCGGTGACTATTTAGCAATCGTCACACTTGGCTTCGGCGAAATTATTCGCATCACGGCAAACAATATGGAATGGCTTGGCGATAGCCGTGGCATTAGCAATATTGCTACACCTCCAAGCATTGGGCCCTTGAAGTTCACTGTGCTCGATGCAAAGCCATATTTCTTTTTGGGTCTGACCACTATTTTGATTGTGATGTTTCTGTTGCATCGATTAGAAAACAGCCGAGTTGGCCGTTCGTGGAATGCCATTCGTGAAGACGAAGATGCTGCAGAACTCATGGGTGTTGACACCTTCAAATTCAAATTGTGGGCCTTCGCCATTGGTGCCGCAATCGGTGGTCTCGCAGGTTCTCTGTACGCCGGCAAGGTGCAATTCATTAACCCGAGTAACTTCCCGTTGCAGTTGTCCATTCTCTTTCTCGCAGCGGTAGTGCTCGGTGGAGCAGGAAACATGTGGGGTGCAGTTGTAGGTGGTGCATTGGTGGCATGGATGCCAGAGCGCTTCCGTGGTTTTGCCGACAAGCGCGTATTTGTGTTTGGTGTAGCACTGGTATTAGTCATGGTTTTCCGGCCACAGGGTCTCATTCCGCGCAAGATTCGTAAAGAGCGGTGGCTTGAATCGTGGAAGCCGTCTACTGGAACTGCACTGGGAGACAAGGAGTGACCATGAGCGACAATCTTCTAGAACTCGATCATGTCACTATGCAATTCGGTGGCGTAACGGCGCTTGACGATGTCACCTTTGCCATTCGCCGCGGTGAAATTCTTGGTCTCATTGGCCCGAACGGCGCTGGAAAAACAACCTGCTTTAACGTGATGACGGGCGTATATGCGGCAACCAGTGGGGCGGTGCTATTCGATGGCACATCACTAGCCGGCTTCAAGCGTTTTCAAATTACCAAGCGCGGCATTGCACGTACATTTCAAAATATTCGCTTGTTCCCCGACATGACCGCAATTGAAAATGTCATGGTGGGCGCCGACGCAAATCATCGCACCAGCGTGGGTGGGGCGCTTCTTGGTTTGCCCCGTCACCATCGTGAAGAAGCTGAAGGTCGTAACACCGCAATGGAGTTGCTCACTTTTATGGGCATTGCCGACCGTGCTGGCGACGCTGCGCGCAATTTGCCTTACGGCTACCAACGTCTACTCGAAATTGCTCGGGCACTCGCTACAAAACCACAGCTCTTGTGCCTCGACGAGCCCGCTGCCGGCTTTACCCCTGCAGAAAAAATTGAGTTAATGGATCTCAGTCGT
>CAIOHI010000284.1 GCA_903858075.1 uncultured Actinomycetes bacterium | reverse complement strand
TCTGTGTGGGTGCTCCCCGGCGGCGGCATTGAAGCCGACGAGGAGCACCACGAAGCTCTTCACCGAGAACTGCGCGAAGAGGTTGGTCTCTACTCTCCACCCATTGGCGAACTCTTGTGGACCCGCACACACGTCATTCCCTTTGTTGATGGAAAGTGGGACGGACAACGCGACCACGCGTACTTAGTGCGCACAACACGTTTTGATCCACAGCCCGAATTGTCTATTGAACAACTACGTAGTGAATACCTAGTGGAATTGCGCTGGTGGAGCGTTGAAGAACTCTCGTTGGCTGTTGATGATGTTTTTTTCGCACCGTTGCATCTGCCTCAACTTGTTGCAGACGTAGTGCGCAATGGGCCGCCACCAGAACCCATTCATATTTTTCAAGAGACCAAATAGGCCTAACGAAAATCTCGACTCGTTGCGCCCACTGCCACACGCAACGCCGAAAGGTGTTCGGCAATAATGTTGACAACGCCCTCTGAAGACTCCACGCGACCGCGCACCAAGAGTGCAGCGGCATTACGAGCATCGGTGCGAAAACGTGTCCAGCAACCTGGCGAACACACCACGTTGATGAGCCCCGTTTCATCTTCTAAGTTCATGAAGGTGACTCCACTTGCCGTGCGCGGACGTTGCCGATGCGTTACCACTCCGGCCACATAAATACGAGTGCCCGACTCTGCTGCTGACAGCTCACTTGCGGTGAGCACACCCATTGCGTGCAGCTTTTCGCGCAAGAAAATAGTGGGGTGCCCATCGGGTGAAACTCCAGTAGCCCAGAGGTCGGCAACTGCTTCTTCAATAGGTTCCATTCCGGGAAGTGCTGGGGCCGTATTGCCCACTGTGATTCCTTCTAAACGCGTTGGGCGTGATTGCGCAACCGCACCCGCTGCCCACAATGCATTGCGGCGCTGTGCACCAAACACGTCGAACGCACCAGCAGTAGCAAAAGCTTCCAAATGAGCCGTTGAGAGTTCTGGTACAGCACGCACAACATGCTCCATGCTGTTGAATGGCTGCGCATCTTGCATTTTCTGCGCCAATGAACTGCTGACGCCGCGAACTGCCGATAGGCCCATGCGTACTGCAAGACCACTAGTAGAAGTGCTGCTTTCCACCAAAGATGCTGATGCTTGCGAGGCATTAATACATGGGGTGAGAACTTCTACCCCGTGGCGACGCGCATCGCGGGCTAGTGAATGTGGCGACCAAAATCCCATGGGTTGAGCATTGAGCAACGCCGCACAGAAAATAGCGGGCTCGTGATATTTGATGTAGGCCGATGCATAAACAAGATACGCAAAACTCACCGAGTGGCTCTCAGGGAATCCGTAACTAGCAAACGCTTCCATCTTGCGGAAAATAGTGTCGGCAATTTCCCCGACAATGCCATTTTCTTTCATGCCATGGAAAAGACGCAAACGAAGTTTTTCCATTTTTGCGTGAGATCTTTTTGAGCCCATGGCCTGGCGTAATTGGTCGGCTTCACTTGGCGTAAAGCCTGCAACGTCGATAGCCATTTGCATGAGTTGCTCTTGAAACAACGGCACGCCCAGTGTTTTACCCAAACTCTTTTCAAGAAGTGGATGCAGATAGGTAATGGGTTCTTGCCCATTACGCCGCCGAATGTACGGATGCACTGAACCGCCCTGAATGGGCCCTGGACGAATGAGAGCTACCTCAACCACAAGGTCATAAAAGCGTCGCGGTTTTAAGCGCGGCAGTGTTGCCATTTGAGCTCGTGATTCAATTTGGAAAACGCCCACTGTGTCGGCACGACACAACATGGCATAGACCTCGTCTTCTTGCGGCAAACCTGCAAGATCGAGTGGCGCACCACGATGTAACTCAATGAGATCTACTGCGTTATGCAAAGCCGAGAGCATGCCCAGACCCAAGAGGTCGAACTTCACTAAGCCCGCCGCAGCACAGTCGTCTTTATCCCATTGCAACACGCTGCGCTGGTGCATGGTTGCCCACTCAACTGGGCACACCTCACTGACCGGGCGGTCGCATATGACCATGCCGCCAGAATGCACACCAAGGTGGCGGGGGTGATGGAGTAATTGCGCCGCTAGAGACTGAACATTGTCGGGAAGATCTTCTGGGTCGACCTTCTCACCTTGTGCAATGTGATGCCCCAATGCTTTTGCAGCATCGCGCAACGCAGAACGCGACCGGTACGTAATGACATTGGCAACCTGTGCTGCATGCAAGCGGTCGTAGCGCTGAAAAACATATTGAATGACCTCTTCGCGCCTACCGCTTTCAATATCGATATCAATATCGGGCGGCCCGTCACGCTCTGGTGACAAAAAGCGCTCGAAGAGTAAGCCGAGCGACACAGCATCGGCGCGCGTAATACCGAGAGAAAAACACACCGCACTATTTGCTGCGCTACCGCGGCCTTGACAAAAAATATCGTTGTCGCTGCAAAATTGAACGATGTCCCATACCACTAAGAAATAACCAGCAAAACCTAGGGTTTCAATGACATCGAGTTCATGATGAATGACTGCCCACGCTCGCGCCCGCAACGACAAGGTGTCGTCGGCATGAGTGGGAGGCGGCCCGTACCGCCGTTGTGCACCTTCGGCAACCAAATGACGCAGGTACTCCATTTCGTTCATGCCAGAAGGGCATGGGTACGGAGGGAGACGTGGCGCAATGAGCGCAAGATCGAATGCGCACTGCTCTGCAATATCGGCCGCAAGTTCTACCACTCCGGGGTAACGCGCAAAATATTTCTCTTGCTCGGTGCCTGAACGCAACATTGCCGTTGCTGCGAATGGCAACAAATGGTCGATGTCATTGAGCGAACTACGTTGACGAATAGC
>CAIOHI010000283.1 GCA_903858075.1 uncultured Actinomycetes bacterium | reverse complement strand
GCGCACATAGATCAGGCTAGAGGTCGTAGCCTACGAACATATGCGCCGTCGCTTCATCGCTCCATTTCTTCTCATGGGCGCCTTGCTCGTTTCTGCCTGTGGGGCGTCATCTGCTCCTACCGCAGAAACCCTCGATCTCACAGTCGACGACACCGCTGCAGACAGCACCACCCCTGCACCAATTGCCACCACCACAACAGCCCCGCTGCCACTGAGCCCCATCGTGTGGGACAAATGTTCACCGAGTGAGCCAAAGGGCATTAAATGCGGAATCATCAAGGTCCCATATAGCTATGAAGACCCCACCATTGGTACGTTCACGTTGAATCTGAAAGTACACAGCGCCGAAGACGCGAAGAAGCGCATTGGTTCACTCATTGTGAATCGCGGAGGGCCGGGCGCCGAAAGCGCTTCCATGGCGCCCGACGCCGGCTTCTATTTCTCACAACCCATCCTCGATCATTTCGATATCGTTGCCTTCGACCCTCGAGGAACTGGTGCATCAACTCCATTTGTTGACTGTGTTTCTGAATACGATTCTTATTTCGCTTCTGACGTCACACCGAACACTCCAGAAGAAAAACTTGCGCTTGTCGACGATGCTCGGCGTTTCAATGCCGAATGTGAAAAAAAACAGCGGCGATATTTTGCCCTACATTTCCACCATTGCCAGTGCTCGAGATATTGACATGATTCGCAGAGCACTCGACGAAGAGACAATTTCATTTTTCGGTTTTTCCTATGGCAGCGAGCTCGGTGCACATTGGGTCAACCTTTTCCCCAACACGGTGCGTGCTGCTGTTTTCGATGGCGCAGCCGACCCTAATGCGTCGTTTCTGCAAGGCGGACTCGATCAAGCTGCTGGTTTTGAGGGGCAACTCAATGCTTTTTTCGCCGATTGCGCCACACGCGAAACCTGCCCCATCTACAACAAGGGGAAACCCGAAGAAGTTTTCGACAAACTCCTGGTGCGCCTCGAGCGTGACCCACTCTTCGTCAGCTCAAAACGCACACTGGTCAATGAAGGTATTGCATACACCGCTGCCGTTGACGCAATGTATTCCGATTCGTTGTGGCCAACATTTGCTGAGGCACTCGCCGATGCAACCGACCCAAAAGTTCCCGATGCCACAGGTTTGCTCGCCTTGTACGACGACTACTACCAACGCCGTAGCGACGGAACATACGACAACTTATTAGAGGCGTTCACTGCAATTTCTTGCGTTGATGACCAGGGTGCAACATCGGTGGAAGAAGTTGATTCATATATTCCCCAGTTCACTGCAGTGGCTCCTCGTCTGGGTGCCTATTTTTCTGCCGGCTACAACTGCACGCTGTGGCCAGTGCCTTCAGTACCTCAAGTGGAACTGAGCGATGCAGGAAATGTGCCCATTGTGGTGGTGGGCACCACAGGTGATGCAGCAACCCCACTTGCATCGTCACGCAAGATGGCAGAAGCCATGAGCGACGGGCGGCTCATTACAGTGACAGGAAACCAACACACAGGGTACGGAACCGGCAAATGTGTGAACGGATTGGTAGACAACTACCTCGTCAAGCTCGAAGCACCAAAGAACGAGTCGACCTGCAAATAACTATGAGTGTTCTCGGCGCGGTATGTCACGATTTGCGGGACACACCGCGCCGAGAACCCTTCGTAGTGGCGGAAGAGGTGGGATTTGAACCCACGGTGGCTGTGACACCACGACGGTGTTC
>CAIOHI010000282.1 GCA_903858075.1 uncultured Actinomycetes bacterium | reverse complement strand
TGCATGAAATTTTTCTCGACACCCACCATCATCTTGGCGAAGACCCTGGGCTCTCTAAAGACGGCGTGGAAGCACACTTGCAAGAACTTCTTGCGGCGATGCCAGAGACCATTGAAGAGGGCCTCACACTTATTCGCCGCGAATACCCCACTGCTATTGGGCCAGTAGACCTGTTATGCAGAGACAAAGACGGAAACACCGTTGCCATTGAGGTGAAACGCCGAGGCGAAATTGATGGCGTTGAGCAACTTGCTCGTTACTTGGAGTATCTACACAACGACACATCACTTGGCGCCGTTCGAGGCATTTATGTTGCTCAGGTCATCAAACCTCAAGCAAAAACCTTGGCAACAACACGCGGCTTTACTTGTGTAGAAATTGACTACGAGCTCTTACGTGGCAATAAGCCAGACGAACTCACGCTCTTTTAAGAGATGTGCAAGCCGCACTCGGTTTTGCCGCTGCCCGACCAGCGCCCAGCACGTGGATCTTCACCAGGTTTTGTGGGGCGAGTACATGGCCAGCATCCAATTGAGGTGTAGCCGTGTTCGCGCAAAGGATGCACAGGCAGTTCATATAGTTCGTTGTACAACGCAATATCGCTATCGCTGGTACCAGCAAGCGGGTTCACTTTAATAACACCACGCATAATGTCGCGCGACACAATTGGCGTGTTCTTGCGCGCTTCAGAATCTTCTCGGCGAACACCGGTAATCCACACTTTTTTATTCTGCAACGCATCTTCTAACGGCACTACTTTGCGTGCAGCACAACATGCATCGGTGTCGACCTGCCAACCATTGGGCGCAAGATGAGGTTCATTGCGCTTGTCAATATGCACATTGATGCCAAAAGTTTTGCCAAGGTTCTCTGCGTACCAGTGTGTTTCAGCAAAGAGATAACCCGTATCGAGCAAAACCACTTCAATGCCGGGCGCGGCACTTTGGGCCACATGCGACAAAGTTGCGTCTTGAAAGCTTGAGGTCACTAAAAACGACTTGTATGGCGGCACCTCATCGGCATCACCAAATGATGCAACGGCCCAACGCACAATGTCGGCGGGCAACATGCCTTCAAGTTCGCGCGAAACATCAGCTAATTCCTGAGCCGATGCAGACAGCGAAACGAGGGTGGCAGGTAGGGACACGCCCCTAGCCTACCGATTCCCGACTATTCCTATCAACTTTTAGTTAAATTGCCTTTTTAGGCACGAAAACGGCAGAGACCTTGGTCAATTACAAGGCGAGAGCCCACCGCGGTGGTGAAAACTGCTTCCCCCTTGGCCGTTTCCCACATGGAGATGGTGAGTTCTTCACCGGGAATAACAGGCGAGGTAAAGCGCCCCTCGATGTGTTGAAACGCGCTGGCATCGTTGTTGCAGAGCCCCTGCAAGAGCCCACGACCTGTGAACCCATAGGTGCACAACCCATGCAAAATGGGGCGATCAAAACCGCCACGTGCAGCAAAGGTGGGGTCGGAATGCAACGGGTTGCGGTCTCCCGACAAGCGATATGTAAGCGCTTGGTGCAGCGAAGTGGTGTACTTCACCACGTGGTCGGCTGCACGGCTTGGTGGCACATTCTTCTCGCCACCAGGGCCACGATCGCCACCCCATCCACCTTCACCGCGAATAAAAGATGAACCCAAGAGTGTGAACATTGCACTGCCATCGGATGCATCAACAAGGTCGGTTTGTGTTGATACCACTGCACCAGAACCTTTGTCATAAATACCAATAATGCGGCTCACACCACGAACTTTTCCTGACACCGGAACTGGCTTGTGCAACGTGACCGACTGTTGCCCGTGCACCAACATGGCAGGGTTGAAAGTACCAATGTTGGTGCGAGTGGAGCCCATGCCCCAGCCAACCACTACAGGAAATGTGGGAAATACTTGTTGCACAACTCCATCGGTATTTTCCGTTGTGAATGACAAATCGTCGACGCCTGCGCCAATACCAACGGCATAGAGCAAGGCATCCTTACTGTTCCACGAAGCCTCGTAAGGTTCGCTTTCTGTTCCTACTGCATCTGGATTAATTGGCATGGTGCACTCTATCTTCGCCGTCCATGCCGGCATTAGCCCGAGCACCGGCTAGTAGTTCATCGACAATTGCGCCCAGTTGTGTTGGGTCGGCAACTGCCGCATGACGTGGTCCGCGATGCCAGCCTTCGGCAATAGCAAGAATTTGACCACTTGCTTCAAACACTCGACCAGTGACGTGTTTCGATTCAGCAGAAGCAAGCCAAGTGACGATGGGTGCAATCCATTTAGGGCTGCGCATGTCGCGGTCGGCTTCTGTTTTTGGCGGTGGTCCAAGGCCTTCAGTCATGCGTGTGAGAGCAACAGGCGCAACTGCATTTGCCGTCACTCCGTAACGCGCAAGTTCGAGTGCCGCAATAACGGTGAACGATGCAATACCTGCTTTTGCTGCGCCGTAATTTGTTTGACCCGGGTTTCCGTAAATGCCCGATACCGACGTGGTGTTGATGATGCGACCATCAACTGGCTTTCCCGCTTTGTGTTGATCGCGCCAATATGCAGCCGCAAAATGTGATGGGCCAAAGGTTCCCTTCAAGTGAACCTTGATGACTACATCCCATTCTTCTTCAGTCATGTTCGTCAACATACGGTCTCGCAAAACACCAGCGTTATTTACTACTGCATGCAGGTCACCGAAAACATTGACTGCAGTGTTAATAAGTGCCTCTGCGCCCGCCCATGTGGAAATGTCGTCACCGTTAGCAACTGCTTTTCCACCGAAGGCTTCAATTTCATTCACAACTTGTTGTGCTGGCGACAAGTCACCACCAGATCCGTCGACATTTCCGCCGAGATCATTCACCACAACAAAAGCTCCATGGTGCGCCAAGCTCAACGCATGTTCACGGCCTATGCCCCGCCCTGCTCCGGTGACAACAACAATTCTTCCTGCACATAACTCCGACATATTTCCCCCTGATATCTAGGACAATCATACGACTCTGCCCTGTGGGCTTTAGCCTTGAACCGTGAGTTCAGCCACACAACCCGATTTCCATACCGTCATTGTTGGTGCAGGGCCCAGTGGTACCGCCGCCGCCACGCTTCTGGCACAAGCCGGCAAGTCGGTATGTGTTGTAGACAAGGCCACTTTTCCTCGCGATAAGTGTTGTGGAGATGGCCTCACCACACTTGCCTTACGCGAACTCGAGAAAATTGGTTTTGTTCCCAGCACCGTTGCCTCGTGGAAAACCATTCACAGTGCATGGCTGCGCTCCCCTTCGGGTCGCGAAGTGGAAGTTCCACTTCCGAGTGGCCAGGGTCAATATGCCGTAGTAGCTACCCGCCTAGACCTCGATGCAGCACTTGTAGAACATGCACGCAACACCGGAGCAGTAATACGTGAAAATTGTGAGTTCTTGAATATCAGTTCTGAAAACAATTTTGCTGTCATCAGTTTTACCGACGGCACCAGTGTGACCGC
>CAIOHI010000281.1 GCA_903858075.1 uncultured Actinomycetes bacterium | reverse complement strand
GAGGCCATTCAAATTCTTGGCGGCTATGGCTACACCCGTGAATACCACGTTGAGCGCATGCACCGCGACGCAAAGATTCACACCATCTTTGAGGGCACCTCAGAAATTCAGCAGTTGGTCATTGCTCGTGCAATCTCCGGCCTGCGAGTTGAGTAAATAGCACCTTAATTTTGGGAATTTCAAATGATGCTCACCTGACAACGGAGCGCTAACCCCTAGCATTAGAGGTCTTATGTCTATTCTGCCCAACGCCGCATTTTCCATCGCTCTCGATTGTCAACTCGACAACGTGCCCGGCACCCTTGGGCGGCTGTGCACTGCCATCGGTGAAGCAGGCGGAAACATCGGATCCCTTGATGGTTTTGATGTTCGTGGTCCAGTTCTTCGCCGCAGTCTTGTCGTGCACTGTCGAAATGAAGAGCATCAAAAGGCAATCGTTGCTGCAGTGCAAAAACTTGATGGAGTGCAAGTTCTCGATTGGTGGGACCGAACATTCCGCATGCATGAGGCTGGGAAGATCGAGGTCATCAGCACGGCTCCAGTGAATGACCGTGATGATTTGTCAATGGCTTACACGCCGGGCGTTGCACGCATATGTACTGCAATTGAAAATGATCCGCTCCTTTCCCACAAGTACACCATCCGCAAAAATACTGTCGCCATTGTGAGCAATGGAACTGCGGTGCTTGGGCTTGGCGATATTGGCCCAGAGGGCGCAATGCCCGTCATGGAGGGCAAGGCGCTTCTGTTCAAAGAGTTCGGTGGAGTGAATGGTTTTCCCATTTGCATTAATGCTCGCACTGCCGATGAAGTTGTCGATTTTGTACAACGCATCGCCCCAACTTTTGGTGGAATAAATTTGGAAGACATCAAAGCACCTGAGTGTTTTGAAATTGAAGAACGGCTTCGTGCAAGTCTTGACATCCCCGTGTTTCACGACGACCAACATGGCACAGCAGTGGTGACATTGGCGGCGTTGTGGAACTCTTTGAAAATTACAGGCAAGAAAATGGAAGACCTCACAGTTGTCATCGCCGGCGTTGGCGCTGCAGGTGTTGCCATTGGCAAAATTCTTCTCAATGCCGGTATTGGTGATGTCATTGGCTGCGATCGTGTGGGTGCTATCTACACCGGTCGAGGCGAAATGAACTCTGCAAAAGAATGGTTTGCAGCGAACACAAATACTTCACGAAAAATGGGAACCATTAGTGACGTCATGAAAGGCGCAGACGTATTTGTTGGAGTAAGTGGGCCAGATCTCATTACTGCGGCCGATGTGCGTTCAATGGCAAAGAATCCAATTGTGTTTGCAATGGCAAACCCAAACCCAGAAATTCGTCCAGAGCAGGTCGATGGTCTCGCTGCCGTTATGGCAACGGGGCGCAGTGACTATCCAAACCAAATTAATAATGTGCTTGCCTTCCCTGGCATCTTCCGTGGTGCACTCGACGCGAATGCAACAGATATCACTGAAAGCATGAAGCTGGCAGCCGCAATTGCAATTGCCGAGTCTGTTACCGATGCCCAACTCTCACCAGAGTTTGTAGTTCCATCTGTGTTTGACAGAACCATTGTTGAACGTGTTGCGCCAGCGGTTGCTGCAGCAGCTGTAAAAGATGGTGTTATCCGCAAGTCATAGAACATGTAGCGCTGGCGCAATAAAGAGAAGTTGGGGGCTTTGAATCATGAAAATTGCACTAGTTGGTGGCGGAATCGGTGGGCTCACTGCTGCTCTTGCACTCTCTCAGAGTTCTCATGAAATAACCGTCTTTGAACGTTCCGCAGGAATCAGAGAAATTGGTGCAGGTGTTCAAATCAGCCCTAATGCTTCTCGTCTTTTGCACTCGCTAGGTCTTGGCCAGGCATATTCAGAAATTGCGGTATATCCACAGCGAGTTGTATTACGCCGTTGGGAAGATGACTCCATCCTTCGTTCAACAGATCTTGACGAAAGTTTTCTATCTCAACATCAAGTGCCATTAGCGAACGTTGCTCGCAATGAACTAGTTGAAATTCTTGGGAATGCAGTGGCGCAAACCAAAAAT
>CAIOHI010000280.1 GCA_903858075.1 uncultured Actinomycetes bacterium | reverse complement strand
GATGCCTTTACATTGGCTGATGACGGGCCAGTTGTTATTAGATACCCCAAAGGTGTTGTGCGTAATGTTGAGCCAAGCGATATTGGCAGTGGGCTTCTCGCTCGCGAACTACGTACCTCGCCCAACAAAAATGTGTGCATTTTGGCAATTGGAAAAATGGTTGGCAATGCGTTGGAAGCCGCAGAGATGCTCCATAGCGAAGGTATTGAAACCTCGGTATGGGACGTACGTAGTTGCAAGCCACTTGACCCAAAGATGATTCAAGCTGCAGCTCAATACAATCTGGTACTCACTTTCGAAGACGGTATTCGAGATGGTGGAATTGGCTCAGCAATTGCAGACGCAGTGAATACAGAAAGTGCAACCACTTCGCTTTCGCCACGTGTGCATACCTTTGGCATCCCTACAGAATTCATCGCACAAGCAAAGCCCAACGCTATTTTGGCTCAACTCCATCTCGACCCAATCGGCATTACTACTACGGTACGCAATGCATTGAAGAGTTGCACAGCTCAATGAACTACGCCGAGAAGTACCAGCGCCTCCAGTGTGAAATGCAAGACAACGGCGTGCTCCTCATCACGCTCGATAACCCCGGAAAAATGAATGCCACCGATGCACAAATGCATTCGGAGATTTCAACTATTTTTCGCGACATCGATTCAGATCCGACTATCAATGCAGTTGTCGTTACGGGTGCTGGTAAAGCTTTCAGTGCCGGGGGCGAATTGGAGTGGATCAAAGAACAAGTAGGCAACTACACACAGACAATGCGAGTCATGCGAGAAGCAGGCGAGATTGTTCGCTCGATGATTGACTGCGATACACCAATCATCTCTGCAATTAACGGAGTTGCTGTAGGCGCAGGATTAGCAGTTGCGTTAATGGCCGACATCAGCATCATGAACGAAGATGCACGCATTACCGATGGGCATATTCGACTCGGCGTTGCTGCAGGCGATCATGCAGTAGCCATTTGGCCCCTCTTGTGCGGAATGGCTCAAGCAAAGTATTACCTTCTCACCGCCGATTTCATTGATGGCAAAGAAGCAGCACGTATTGGGCTAGTGACAAAAGCAGTGCCGGCCGACGAAGTTCTCTCAACCGCATTGGCTGTTGCGCATAAAGTTGCAACCGGCCCCCGCGATGCAGTGCGATTCACAAAGCGCAGTCTCAACCACTGGCTACGTCAAGCTTTGCCAAATTTTGAAGCCTCGTTGGCTTACGAAATGTTGAATTTCCTTGGCCCAGACGCACAAGAAGGGCTCTCGGCATTAATTGAGAAGCGTCCAGCTGATTTTCGTAATAGTTTGCCTTCATGAGCAAACACGTCGACATCGCTGCCGAACTCGATTTCGCCCTACACCTCGCAGATCTTGCAGATGCGCATACGTTGTCGCCATTCCACCGGCGTGATTTTTCTGTTGACTGGAAAGAGAATAAAACTGAGGTAACAGAACTCGACCGCGCCACAGAACGCCTCATTGCCGACGAAATTATGCGCAACCGTGAACCACACGCAATTTTCGGTGAAGAATTCGGCTCTGCAGGTGCTTCTTCTGCCCCATTTACTTGGATCATTGACCCCATTGACGGCACCAGCAATTACACGCGCGGTATTCCGGTATGGGCAACTCTTATTGCATTGGTAGATGCCAACGACGAACCACTCGTGGCCGTTGTTAGTGCTCCTGCACTTCACTCGCGTTGGTGGGCAGGTCGCGGAATGGGTGCATTCACATCACGTGGAAAAATACAAGTGAGCAACGTGCGCTCGCTTGAAGAAGCACAGGTAAGCGTCACTTATCATTCCGCATGGGACGACGTTGGAGGAACTCAAAAACTTGTTGAACTCCAACAACGTGCGTACCGCTCACGTGGCTTTGGTGATTTTTGGCAACACATGCTGGTGGCTGAAGGCAATATTGATGCCGCCGTCGACGCAATTGGTTTAGAGGCCTACGACACCGCTGCAGTGTGTCTTGTTGTTCGCGAAGCCGGTGGCACGTTCACCGATCGTCTTGGTGCATCGTCTTTTCGCAATGGAAGTGCCGTCACCAGTAATGGCCACTTGCACGCAGAGGTTCTCGACATTATTCGCTGCTGAAACCTGCAGGAAGTCGCCCAATTCCGCCATCTCTTAAAAGCATTCCTGTCAGCGTTCGCTCGGCATGGTTTGCTCGCCACGTGAGCATCGCTTGTGCTTCGCGCAGAACAATTTCTGGGTCATTCGTTGTTGTATGCCACGTTGGGTCTATTCCCAATGCAAAGCAAAGCCAAGTGCCGTCACCAAAGTGCACATATGCATACTCTCTACTTCTCCGCACAGTGAGATGAGATTCTTCTAGTCGCCGATCGTATGGCCACTGATACGCATCGCGTTCAGGGTGAATGCCAATGAGAATATCGCGCCAGTCCCACTCGTAAGTAGCCGCATCGCGCCAACGCACAGGGGTTTCATTATTGAGAAATGATCGCAAAGACATTCCATCGCATTGAATAGGAATTGCCTCGCCCATCACTTCGCACAGCGTTGGGAAAATATCAATATTTTCAGTGAACTCATTCACCACATTTCCATGCGCTGCGTTGAATTGCGGCACGCGAACAATGCAGCCAATGTGATAACTCGCCTCGAAAAAACCAGCCTTGTTTAAAAGGCCTTGGTCTCCGAGCTGCTCACCGTGATCCGACGCAATTACTACAACCGTATTTTCCCATTCACCTCGACGCTTCAATTCATCGAAGATGCGCCCTAGTTGTTCATCGACATGAGAAATATTTCCGTAGTACTGGGTCTTCACTTGCTGTATTTCAGAACGTGTTTCTGGAGCTTTTGTTGCTTCGTGCTGCAGGAGCACATCATGCAACCAATGCCTATTTTCAGGCACCCCAACGGGGTCTGCACACTCTGCAGGGTCATATGCCTTTGCCCATTCCCCTGCAGCAACAAATGGCGGGTGTGGTCGCAAAAAAGAAAGATGTGCGAACCAGGGCTTCGAAGTTTCTTCACCATTCAGCCATTGCAAGAAAGTGTTCGTGAGAAAAGTGGTAATGCTGTGCTGTGAAGGCCTCTCATTTTCACGGGCTAGTTCATAGTAGGTATCGCCCACTTCGTTGTAGCCAAGTTCATTCAACCATTGCAGCCAGGCAAGGGCGGGTTCGGGAAGATGCAGCACATCTCGAAAACCCGGCAGAATACTTTCATAGGTAAACAATCGTGGATCATTAACTTGCGTCACAATTCGTGGATCAACACCTTGGTCTGTGTAACCAAAAAGTACTGGGTCGTAACCTTGCCGTCTTGCGGCTAACGCAACGTTGTCGAACCGCTCATCAAGAGGTGTTCCATTTGCCACGACACGATTGCTCATCATGTAGGTGCCCGTATACAAGGCTGCCCGCCCAGGAGAGCACGGGGCTGCTTGCGAATAATGGCTGGCAAAGCGCACTCCATGAGCGGCAAGCATGTCGAGGTGAGGCGTTTTCACCACACCATGCCCAGCACACGACAGGGAATCGGCCCGAAACTGATCGAGAGTGATGAACAAGATATTTGGGCGTTCCATTACTGACTAAAATAGCCATATGGAAACCCCAACACGAACCGTGATCCGGAATGCTTACCTCGTAGATGGGTCAGGTTCACCTGCAATGCACGCCGACATCGCTTTCGAAGGAGACTTCATTACTGAAGTCGCAGCACCCAAGTCGCTTCCAACTCCTTCTACATCTCGAGTCATCGATGCTGACGGACGTCTTGTTACTCCAGGTTGGGTTGACATTCATACGCACTACGACGCACAAGCAACCTGGGACCCATGGCTCACCCCCAGTAGCTGGCATGGAGTCACGTCAGTGGTCATGGGTAATTGCGGCGTAGGTTTCGCACCAGCATCGTCCGATCGGCACGACTGGCTCATTGCGCTCATGGAAGGTGTTGAAGATATTCCTGGCACCGCCATGACGGAAGGAATTACCTGGGAGTGGACATCTTTTGAGGAATATCTCACTGCGCTTGAATCGCGCCCACATGTCATCGACTTTGCAGCCCAAATTGCCCATGGGCCACTTCGCGGTTATGTGATGGGCGATCGTGGTGCACTCAATGAAACTGCTACCGACGACGACATTGCAGAAATGAGCAAGTTGGTAGAAAGCGCATTACGTGCTGGCGCTCTTGGGTTCAGTACAAGTCGTACACCGCTGCATCGCAGCAAAGACGGCGAACTTGTACCCGGCACAACAGCAAATGAACACGAACTTCTGGGTATCGCCGATGCAATGAAACGTGTCGGACACGGCGTTTTCCAATTTGCCCCCGAGCACGCCAAGGTTCCTGTTGAAGAGTGGTCGTGGATGCGCAAACTTGCTCAAACCACTGGCGCAACAGTGAGTGTCAATTTGAGTCAACCCAATGATGGCCCAGAAATTTGGCGCAACGTATTGTCGCTCCTTACCGAAGCTCAAAACGATGGCGTACCCATTGTTGCGCAAGTTGCTGGCCGCACCATTGGCGTACTCATGTGTTTAGAAGGAAGCGCTCACCCACTACTTTTCCACCCTGCATACAACGAAGTTGCACACTTGCCACTCGCCGAACGTTGCAAGGCCCTTCAAGACCCCCAACTACGTGAACGCATCATCAATGAAATGCCAAATGACGGAGGCCTCTTTCAAAAAGTAATTCTCGATAATGCCTCACACATGTTTCCTGTTATGACGGCAAACATCGACTACGAACCACTCCCCTCAGCCAGCGCAACAGCAATTGCCAAGAGCGCAAACAAAAAGGTGATGGAAGTACTTCTTGACCAACTCGTAGCAAACGATGGTCACGGGCTCATCTATATGCCCTTCTTTAATTATGCATATGGAGATTTATCGTTTAACTACGAAGCCCACCAGCACCCAGGTACTCGTATGGGCCTCAGCGATGCCGGCGCACACTGCGGGGCAATATGTGATGGCGGAACGCCTACTTTCATGCTCACCCACTGGGTTCGTGACCGTACACGAGGCCAAAAGCTTCCTTTGGAGCTCATTGTGCACCGTCAAACTCAACAAACAGCCGCGCTTTACGGGCTCAACGACCGTGGCGTCATTGCTCCTGGCAAACGCGCAGACATCAACATTATTGATTTCGAGAAGTTGAATTTCACAATGCCATACATGGCTTACGATTTGCCGGCACAAGGTCGTCGCTTAGTACAACAAGCAATTGGCTACAACGCAACGTTTGTTGCCGGTACACAAATTGTCGACTCCGATCAATTCACCGGTGCACTTCCAGGAAACTTAGTTCGCGGACCTCGATAACGAAGTACGGTGGGGCATGGCTAAATGGCGACATGCTCTTGCACTTGGTATTGGACTCATCGGAGCAGTTGTTGCTGTTGTGTCTGGAGGCGACCCCGCAGCTCTCAGCATTGCTCTCGGTGGCGGATTAAGTACCGGTCTTGGCTATTGGATTGGCGCTTTGCTCCATCGCCGACGCGACTCTTGAAGAACTAAACGCCCTGCCACAACAATAAGCAACGTGGCAAATAAAGCATTCGATAATGAATCAGACAGTCGCGAAGAAATCCAACCGCCAGCAACAGCCGACAAAATACCGCCGACTCCCACAATGACCGCGGCACGAGTATCGACGTTGCTTGCAGATCTGTTGCGCAATGTACCGGTAATTGCCGTGGGGATGATGACGGCCAACGATGTTCCTTTAGCAATGACGTTGGGCAAACCAAGCAACACCATCATGGCAGGAATCATTACTACTCCTCCGCCCACTCCCAATAGACCAGCTAACACACCAGTAACAACACCGACAGCTATCAGCGCAATGCACATGAGCAAAATTAATTGGTCACGACCCGAACCAGAGGTGCTCCAATACAAACGCACAGCTGAAACAATTAATAAAGCTGCAAAGCCCATACTTAAAATTTCGTGCTTCACAGTCTTCAAAAGTTTTGTTCCTAGAAACGCACCAGCCACTGCTCCTATTGCTAAATACAGTGCAACTGGCCAATCGACATGGCCGTGTGCCCAATAGGTAATCAGGCTTGAAACAGAAATAGGAAGCACCGCTGCAAGTGATGTTCCGTGCGCACGACGTTGATCCATTTTTGCAAAAAAAACCAACCCAGGCACAATAAGAATTCCGCCACCCACTCCAAAGATGCCCGACAAGAGGCCAGCGGCAAGCCCTACAAGGGCAATAACACCGAGTTTGCCTTGTTCTGGCGTCGTTTCGACGGGTGCATTCACTTCCAAACACTCGCGAATAATTCTGGATATTCATTGATGTGCTTCACATTGAGTGGCCGAGGAAGGCTGACAATGGCAAGACCCACTCCTGCATCTTCATAGGCAAGAGCTCGCTCAATAGCTTCCGATTCGCTCATGCGGTCTACCCACAGCTGAGTAGAAATACGAATGGTAGAAATATCGCGGCCAATTTCGTCACAGCATTCCTTGAGTCGTGCGACGGACTTCTTCAAATCACCAAGTGGATCTTCGCTGTTACCTGGGAAGTTCCAGTGATCTGCATATCGTGCAACGAGCGGCAACGTACGTTTCATACCGCCACCGCCAATGAGCACGGGTGGCATTGGTTGTTGAATAGGTTTT
>CAIOHI010000279.1 GCA_903858075.1 uncultured Actinomycetes bacterium | reverse complement strand
TGCCATCTGAGAAGGTGGAGGAGGTTGGTGCTGGTGTTTGAGGGAAACAGAATTGCGATCGGGACCGACAGAAACCACAATGTAGGGGCCGCGAAACTTCGGATGGAGGCCGCTCGGGGGAGAGTTTGGCTGTTGGATGTTTTGCCAAGGGATATAGACTTCAGTGCCAACGGTTAGGGCCTTTTCCGAGGCAACAGGCATGCGGGCTTCAGCGGCATTCATCTGAGCATCACGGAGAGTTTCGGCGTTGGAGAGCAGCGATTCCTGGATGGCGATAGCCGCGTGCATGTAGTTGGCTACAGAGTCGTAATGATTAACATCACGTAAGACGCCCGTGGATGCAGAGGCGGCTGAAGTGGGAATAATGAACGGGTGATTTAACCGATGACCAAAGACAAGGCTCTGCGACGAACAACCAATTGTGGTTTTGTGCATAGAATTGAGCGCGTGTTGAACAAACGGGAGGAAATGACCCCACGATTCAAAGCGAGAGGTATCAACCATGAACATTTGGAGGGCGTGTTTGGCGAGCCCGATGTGACGTTCAGCGATGCCGTTAGCGTTGGGAGCGTGGGCGTGTGAGACAATATGGCGAATGCCACCCAGCTTCATGAAAGTAGTCAGCGTTTCAGCAATGAATTCACGAGCCCCGTCCGAGTGCAAGGCGCGCATGAGGCCGAAAAGGCCGACAATTTCAATGAGCCCTTGCGTGATTTCTAAACAAGTGCGCTGGCGGAGTCCTTTGAGGTACACGAAACCACTGGTGTGCTCGACGAAGACGGCGATGAAACGATAATCGCAAGAAACACAGACAGGGAGACCACCAGTAAGGTCGACAGACCAAGTAGTCCCGATGGGTTCGCAGGCACGCAGAGAACGGTAATGAGACTGGACAGGAGTTTGCGTTTTGCGATGACTTTGGCAGGTGTAGCAGCTGCCTATAAATTGTGTAACGTGCGCATGCATGTGTGGCCAATTGTGCCCGTAATTGCGCAACGTTGCGATCGTGCTATGAATGCCGGGGTGACCGGTGAAACCGTTGTGAACATCGCGAATGAGATTCCAAGCGTCGATGTTTTCTGGTTCCGGTGCTGGGCCGTCCATGTAAAGATCCAGGGGGGGCACGTGAGCGAGGTCGGGGTTTTCCAACGGTATTTCTACCAAAGATTGCTGGAAATGAGCCGTTACCGTGGGGCGGGCTCTGCAATTGTCGACCTGACACGGCGTGCCGATAGGGTGTAAAACGTCGTATGAAATAAAATTCGGGTATAACAGATGTGTGCGGCGTTGGCGAATAAAGAGGCGGCAGAAAGGTGTGGGAACAGAGTATCTTGCAACGAGAGTACACGCTTCATCTTCCGATAAAACCACAATTTCGGCGTCAAAAATCTGCGAACAACCTTCAAGAACCAGTTGGTCGCCGCAGGTCATAGGCAGGCGCATCCATTCCCGCCATTCAGAGAAATTTGCCGGTGTGCGCTCGAGATAGGGAGTGCCTGCAGCTATGGACGCAGTGATATGGTCGGAGTTGAAGACAAACTGTTTCGGGCGATCAGCGGCCAGGGATCCATAGAGGTGGGCGAAGCGATTGGCGAAGCTCTTGTGAGGAGGATATGAGGTCTTTTGATGTTTCGTCGTGAATACATAATTGCCGATGATGTCGCGGAGCCGAAGAGAAGAGTCAGGCAGTGCAAAGCGAAGTGGGCGCTGGTAGTTGGCGAGGCGAAGAGAGGCAAACAAGGCAGCGAACATACTGTTGCCATCAACGTGCAACTCGTGGATACGCAAGTCCAGCGAGTCGCTGTGTAGGGCAGCTAAATTGCGAGAAGGCCGAGGCGGGGAGCGAGCAGGATTTGCCATGGCAGAATCAGCAGGAGGGCTTTCAGATGAATTGGCGCTGGAACTAGAAGAAGTGAGAACGCTTCTGAAAGGAACTTGTTGGCTGTGTAGAGGGCTTTGCTGGCGACTGCGGCGCGATGGACGATCATCTGGAGTTCTGGGCGCACGAATCTGAGCATCCACATCCTCAGCAGCCTGTGACGGAGAAGTCAACGATTGAGGGATGATGGATGAGGAGCGTGTATTCGGGCGAGAAGAT
>CAIOHI010000278.1 GCA_903858075.1 uncultured Actinomycetes bacterium | reverse complement strand
TCAATACGAGCATTTGTCAAACCAGTGAGTGGTTGGTAGATGCGTTGAACAAATGCAGCCATTGCTACAAGGGTTCCTGCGGTAATGCCGCCATCAACTACCAAATGCGCACCAACACCATAAATTGCTGCTGCACCAACCGCGCCTACAAGGCCCAATGCCACGAAGAATATGCGTCCATACAGAGCAGAACGAATACCAATATCTCGCACTCTTCCTGCTCGCCTTGAAAATGCACCTACCTCTTCATTGTGTCGACCGAAGAGTTTCACCAGTAACGCACCCGACACATTGAAACGCTCTGTCATTTGCGTATTCATTTCAGCGTTCAAGCCCATTTGTTCTCGCGCAATAGTTTGAAGTTTTGCTCCCACTCTTTTCGCCGGAATAATGAAGAGCGGCAATACAACGAGCGACAAAAGTGTGAGGCGCCACTCAAGAGTAAGCATCGCAGCCAAAGTAGTAACGAGAACAACGACATTCGACACCACACTGCCCAACGTGCTGGTGACCGCAGTTTGCGCCCCAACAACGTCGTTGTTCAGCCTGCTAATGAGCGAGCCCGTTTGTGTGCGTGTAAAAAATGCAATGGGCATTTGCTGCACTTTGTCGAACAATGCGACGCGCAGGTCGTAAATAAGACCTTCACCAATACGCGAGGAATACCAGCGTTGCAAAATAGCCAACACTGCGTCTGACAACGCCGCGGCGACAAGAAAAGCCGCCAAGACGGTGATCTGTCCTTTGTTCTTCTGAGGAATGGAATGGTCGAGAATTGCACGAAAAAGTAGCGGCGGGGCAAGTGCCATGAGCGCCGATACGAGAATCGACGTTAAAAAGCCGACGATGGCCCACTTATACGGCCTGGCAAAGACCCACGCCCGAAGGAGCGCCTGCCGTTCGATTTTGGTTCCAGAAACCGCATCGGGGTCGCCTGGCAACATCATGTGAGGGTTCATGCGCACATAGATCAGGCTAGAGGTCGTAGCCTACGAACATATGCGTCGTTGCTTCATCGCCCCATTTCTTCTTGTGGGCGCCCTACTCGCTTCTGCCTGTGGGTCCTCATCTGCCACCACTGTAGAAACACTTAATCTCGTCGTCGACGACACCGTGGTGAAAACCACCACCCCTTCGACGGTTGCCCCCACTACGACGCTTCCATTGCCGCTTAGCCCCATCGTGTGGGACAAATGTTCCCCAAGTGAGCCGAAGGGCATCAAGTGCGGAGTCATCAAGGTTCCGTACAGCTACGAAGACCCCGCCATTGGCACATTTACTTTGAGTCTGAAAGTACACAGCGCCGAAGATGCAAAGAAACGTATTGGCTCACTCGTTGTTAATCGCGGTGGACCAGGTGCGGAAAGCGCTTCAATGGCACCCGATGCCGGCTTTTATTTCTCACAAACCGTTCTTGACCATTTTGACATCGTTGCTTTTGACCCCCGAGGAACAGGCGCTTCCACACCCTTCGTTGACTGCGTAGATGAATACGATTCGTATTTTGCTTCCGACGTCACCCCCAATACGCCGGAAGAAAAACTCGCTCTCGTTGACGACGCACGGCGTTTCAACGCTGAATGTGAAAAAAAGAGTGGCAAGATTTTGCCCTATATTTCCACCATTGCGACCGCTCGAGACATCGACATGATTCGTCGAGCACTCGATGAAAAAACTATTTCATTTTTCGGTTTTTCCTATGGCAGCGAACTTGGTGCACATTGGGTCAACCTGTTCCCCGACACCGTACGCGCTGCAGTTTTCGATGGCGCCGCCGACCCGAACGCATCGTTTTTACAAGGCGGGCTCGACCAAGCCGCTGGCTTTGAAGGTCAACTCAATGCTTTTTTTGCCGATTGCGCTTCGCGTGAAACATGCCCTATTTATAACGAGGGGAAACCTGAAGAGATATTCGACAAACTTATGGTGCGCCTCGAGCGCGACCCGCTATTCGTCAGCTCAAAACGTACATTGGTGAATGAAGGCATTGCATATACCGCTGCAGTAGACGCAATGTATTCCGACTCATTGTGGCCAACGTTTGCAGAAGCACTTGCCGATGCAACAGACCCTAAAGTTCCCGATGCCACTGGACTGCTTGCGCTGTACGACGACTACTACCAACGTCGTAGCGATGGCACATACGACAACTTGTTGGAAGCCTTCACCGCAATTTCTTGCATTGACGACCAAGGTGCAACCACAGTAGAAGAACTCGACTCCTATCTTCCTCAGTTCACCGCAGCAGCGCCTCGCCTTGGCACCTATTTTTCTGCGGGTTACAACTGTGCGCTCTGGCCTGTTCCTTCAGTACCTCAAGTAGAAGTAGCCAACGCAGGAAACGTTCCTATTGTGGTGGTGGGCACTACTGGTGATGCTGCAACTCCACTTGCATCGTCGCGCAAAATGGCTGCTGCGATGAATGACGGTCGCCTCATTGTGGTCACCGGTAACCAACACACCGGGTACGGAACAGGAAAATGTGTGAACGGTTTAGTAGACAAATATCTCGTGACGCTCACAGCACCAAAGAACGAGTCGACCTGCTCATAACCCCATGAGTGTTCTCGGCGCGGTATGTCACGCAAATCGGGACACACCGCGCCGAGAACCACTTCTCGTGGCGGAAGAGGTGGGATTTGAACCCACGGTGGCTGTG
>CAIOHI010000277.1 GCA_903858075.1 uncultured Actinomycetes bacterium | reverse complement strand
TGGTCGCCCGGGTGCGGCCCGATGATGGGCAAACCGAGTTGCTCGGCCAGATCAGCCGTGGCACCCGCATGGTCTAAATGCCCGTGCGTGATCCAGATGTATTTCAACGTGATGCCCAGCTGCTTGCATGCGGCCAGCAACACATCGGTATCACCGCCCGGGTCGATGACTGCCGCGGTCATGCCCTCGTCCTCCCAGACCAGAGAACAGTTTTGCTGGAAGGCGGTGACGGGGATGGTTTCGTAGTGGAGCATGGGGGTGGGTGGCTTTGTGGGTAACAGAGTTTAGAGCTTGCTACGTTGCATGAATGAAAACCTGACCATTGACGAATAAACACGCATAATTTAACATTGTTGTAACAGGAGCAAAAATGGAAATTGCTATTCGCAACATAGGCAACAGCAAAGGGGTGGTACTTCCCAAGCCCTTATTAGCCCAAGCCGGTTTAGAAGGTGAGACCACCGCCTTGATTCAGGTCGAGAACGGATCAATTGTGCTGTCCAAATCAAGTAAACCACTGCGTGATGGTTGGGCAGTCGCTGCAGCGGTAATTGCTGAACAAGGGGAAGACGAACTCTTTATGGGTGAGTTCGGCAATGCAGATGATGCGGAGTTGCGCTGGTGAAACGAGGCGAGATTTGGCTGGTCAACCTCGACCCCACTATAGGTTCCGAAATCAAAAAGACACGCCCGTGTGTCATCGTGTCTCCCCAAGAACTGAACCAACATCTTCGAACCGTGATGATGACACCCATGACTTCAAAGGGTTTTGCGGCGCCATTCCGTGTGCCGGTTACTCATGCGGGTACCAAGGGACTGATTGTGTTGGACCAAATGCGAGCGGTTGACAAACAGCGATTGGTGAAGAAGCTCGGTCAAGTCTCGGCCAAGACCATGGAGCGTGTTTTAAAAACCTTGCAAGAATTGTTCGCTGAATAAACTTCATATGTATAGAAATTCGAGTTTTCTATATAAATACAGCTCGACATGTATAGAAAAGAATGACTCCAATCGATACAGACAAACCCATAGAGTATCTTTCTTACTTAGGCCGTTTCATTTCATCCAGTTGTCAATTTCAAGCTTCTTGACCCGACCAAAGTCCTTCACATTGTTTGTGACGACGACGGCCCCGATAGCCCTTGCGTGCGATGCAATCATGAGATCAGCCGCACCGAGTTGAGCGCCGCGCTTTTTCAAGTCTGCGCGAATTTCTGAGTAATAAGTCGCTGCCGCGCGGGGCCAGTCCAACACCGCCAGGTGCAGGATCAAACTATCGAGCACTGTTTGGTTTGGTGGCGCTTGGCAACGGCAGAGGCTTGAACGCCATAGGTGAGCTCGGCAAACGTCACGACCGACATTACCTGTTGCTGTAAAGGTATCGCCTGCACTTTAGATTTCAGTTTCTCAGATTCACCGCGCATCAAAAAAATGCAGGTACCCGTGTCCACCATGAACAACGGGTCTGTCGAAACTAGCGCTCCTGAATCGGCAGCGGCTCAATGT
>CAIOHI010000276.1 GCA_903858075.1 uncultured Actinomycetes bacterium | reverse complement strand
GCGGTCAATGTTGTAGCCATTGACGGAATTACTCTTGAAGTGGAACCAATTGAAGGTGCCGCACGCGATTATCGCGAACGTCACTAGAACAATTTACAATCGCGGCCCAGCAATACGCAGGTCGCCACGGCGCCGAGTAATTCCTCGGGCATCGAGTGCTTCTAAGAGAGGCACTGCATACTTGCGTGTTGTGTTGGCTGATTCGCGAAAAGCGCTGGTGGTAATGCCGTCGGGGTGTTGACCAAGGAGTTCTTTCACCACCGCATGGGCGCGGTCAAGAGTTTGGGTGGCAAAGTAAATGCCATCGAGGTTCAGCAAATGGCCCTCTTGCACAAGTCTGCGCAGCAATGCCCGATCGAATGCATTCGGGTCGGGTGGCGCAAAGAGGGCATCTGCGAACTCTTGAACGAGCGGGTGAACCTGATTTTTTGAGGGCGCCAAATTGGGAAGGTACAAGCGACCATTTTCAATGACTGCCTCTTCGGGGCGAAATGTACGAGCAGCATGTGCGAGATGATCGGGTAACCCAATGAGGTCTATTCCTTGTAGTTCAGATGCAAGCGCACGTTGAGTGTTGAGCATGTGAAATACCTCGGCTTTGGCCGAGGTCAACATTGCACTACTGAAAATAACATCATCAACAGTGGGTATTGCTTGCACGCCAGTGCGTAAAAATAAGTCGTTGGTGTTCATCATTCCCCGCTCATCAAGCAAGTGTTGAATGTCGTATTGAGGGTCTGCTTTGGTCAGCCGTAGAACAGGGTCGATATCGAGAACAATGCCACCAGCGATGGTTTCATCACGGCCAGTTTCGCGGAGAATGAATTTGTCTTGAGGTGCAACGGCAATGGGCTGTTGTAAATACAGACGCGCTTTCGCTGTGTCGCCTGGTGCAATGGATTCCGACTGAATGAGGCGCAGTGTCACCTCTACTTCGTTACTGCCGATGTACATGAGGAAATGCCCACGACGAGTAATGGAATGAGCAAGGTAGGGCAGTGCGTGGAGTTCTACATCGAGAGTGTTTGAGAGCATCCACTGCTGTGGAAGTACGAGCAGGTCGCCGCGGTTGATGTCGTTATGTGAAATACCATGCACATTGACTGCAACACGTGAACCTGGCTCACATGTTTCTACTTCTTGGTTGTGAGAATGCAACTGGCGAATGCGACCCTTGTGGCCTGCAGGCAAAATAGTGATATCGGTACCGACGGTCAGTGGGGCATCGAGCAATGTTCCGGTGACTACCGTTCCCACACCGGGGAGTGAAAAGACGCGGTCAATCCATATGCGTGGGCGAGACTTTGTTAGCCGTGGAGTGTGAGAAACACTGGTGATGCTTTGGCGCAGTAATTCAATGCTTGCTTCATTATGAATACTTGTTTCAATAATTTTTGCATCACTGAGAAAGGTGTTTTCCAGTTGCATCTCAACAAGCAGCCGTGCTTCTTCTAGTTCCGTAGGTGTCAACAAATCTGACTTAGTGATGGCGACTACGCCATGTTGAACCCCAAGCAAGCGAAGAATGTCGAAGTGCTCTTGGGTTTGGGGCATCCAGCCTTCTCGTGCATCTACAACTAAAAGACACATGTCGATGCTGCCGACACCGGCGAGCATGTTGCGCAAAAAGCGAATATGCCCAGGTACATCAATAAATGAAAGCATTTCGCCAGCGCTTCCTGTGCTGTGTGCAAAGCCAAGATCAATAGTGAGACCGCGTCGCTTTTCTTCTTCAAGACGATCGGTATTGGTGCCGGTGAGCGCTTCTACAAGCGATGTCTTTCCATGATCAACATGACCTGCGGTAGCTATGAGCGTCATGGTGGCTGGTCTTTACTTCACAAGAGAGAGTGCGAATGCAACTTCTTCATCGTCGCGTGAATCAAATGAACGAAGGTCGAGCAATGTTTGTCCGTTCTCGCTGCGAGCAATGACGGGTATGCGATGTTTTCTCAGTTGAGAAACATGGTTGCCATTGAGTGACACGGCAAAAGAATCGATAAATGCTCCTGGGGTACTTCCGGCTCCTGGCATTGCTTGAGTGGGTACAAGTTGTGCGTTGACCCCAAATTGCTTTTGCAGTGCCGTCACTATTTTTTCACCACGAATGTGAAGTGTCTCTGTAGGCGTAGTTGCCATTTGCCAAAAAGGAATGTCGGTAGTGACTGTTTTGTTGATGTAACTCAACAGGACTTCTTGCAACGATGCAATGACATGACTTCCTGGCCGCAGCGCACGCATGAGCGGGTGTGCGCGACACGCTGCAACGAGCTCATGTGAACCCGCAATAATTCCGCATTGTGGTCCACCAAGTAACTTGTCGCCACTGAAGGTCACCAGTGCTGCACCGGCTTGAAGACATTGTGTAGCCGCAGGCTCTTGCGATAGCCATTGCGGAGGTGGACCCGCAAGCCATTGGCATCGAGCATCGATGAGCCCGGAACCAATATCGGCAATCACAGGAACACCGAGTTGCGAGAGTTCTTCAAGGGGAGCTTGTTCGGTAAAACCTTGAATATGGAAATTTGATGGGTGGATACGCATGATGCAGGCAACATCGTTGCCACGCTTATCTATTGCTTTGCGGTAGTCACTTGTTCGGGTGCGATTTGTTGTGCCTACATCAATGAGCCGTGCCCCCGATTGCTCGAGCACATCGGGAATGCGAAAGCCGCCACCAATTTCTACGCTTTCACCGCGGGCAATGGTGACGTCGCGACCAGCGGCTGTTGCGGCAAGTACTAGAAGAACTGCCGCCGCATTGTTGTTCACCACTATCGCGTCTTGCGCCCCGGTGAGTTCTGAAATGAGAACCGAGAGTGAACTCTGACGAGAACCACGAGCGCCAGTAGCAATATCGAATTCAAGTGAAGAAGCACGTACGGTCTGTGGGCTTTCTGCCAAATGAGGGGCACGACCCAAATTGGTGTGTAGAAGAACTCCTGTTGCATTAATGACTGGCTGTACCATGGTGAGTTGCAGGCTTTGTGCAAGAGCAATTGCACTAGCAGCGAAGTCGGGGCCGCCAGACCCGATGGCCATTCGCGCACAGCGCACGCGAAGGGGTGCGGGAAGTTCTACGTACTCGGCAATGGTGCGTGCAAGGGCGTCGACCGAGGGTGGTCGCTGCGCAAATGAGGAGTCGGAGTCGGCTGGGCTCACGGCGTCAACCTATCGCTCGCTAGCCTGCAAGGTAGTGGTCGTACTCTTTTTACTCTTCGTGGCACTTCCCATTGCCGAAATATATGCCCTCATCAAGATGGGGGGCTGGCTCGGCCTCTTTCCCACCCTGGCTGTTTTAGTGCTCATTTCTGCAATTGGTGCTGCATTGGTAAAGCGCGAGGGTCTGCGTGTTTTTCGCCGCTTCCAAGAGCAAATTGCTGCAGGCAATATGCCCACCAATGAAATGGTCGACGGAGTGTGTCTGCTCATTGCCGGCGTGCTGCTTGTTGTGCCGGGGTTTGTCACCGACGTACTCGGATTACTTTTGCTCTTGCCACCATTTCGATTGTTGCTTCGTCGTCGTTTGAAAAAAAGTAGCGGCAAGAAAGTCAATATTGTTGCAACATATAACGGGCGCATTGTTGAAACCAATGGCGTTATCAACGTGACGGAAAACAACAACCCACCAAAAGAGATTGAGCCATGAAAATGCACGAAGACGTTCCTACTCGCATGGCCGCAACAGTGATGTTGGTGCGCGACGATGAAGTAAGTAAAGACATTGAAGTCTTTATGATGCAGCGCACATTGAAAGCTGCATTTGCTGGTGGCCTTTATGTATTTCCTGGCGGAAAGTTAGACGACATCGATGGCGGCAGTCATATTGAGCATTTGTGTGATGGGTTGACTGATGAAGAGGCAAGTGGTTTGCTACAAATTCCTTCTGGTGGTCTTGCATTTTGGGTAGCAGCAATTCGTGAGTGTTTTGAAGAAGCTGGTGTGCTTCTTGCGCGCGACACCAAGACTGGTGAATATATTCGCTTTGATGATGCAGATGTTGCCGATCGTTTTGAGGCGTATCGGCATGAAGTACACGACGGCAAGTTAGGCATGCACGAGCTATGTGAAAAAGAATCACTGCGCTTAGCAACCGATGCCATTGAGTATGTAAGCCATTGGATCACTCCAGTTGGTGAACCACGGCGCTTCGACACACGGTTCTTCTTGGCCCGCGCACCCCAAGCGCAAGACCCACTTCACGATGATGGTGAGACCATTGCAAGTTT
>CAIOHI010000275.1 GCA_903858075.1 uncultured Actinomycetes bacterium | reverse complement strand
TGCAGCAATCAACATCATTCCAACAAGCACCGGTGCCGCCCGCGCAACGAGCTTGGTGATGGAGTCAATGAAAGGCAAACTCGACGGCACGTCGCTACGAGTTCCCGTACCCACCGGTTCCGTCACTGACTTCGTTGCAAACTTAAAGAAGCCTGCAACGGTTGAAGAGATCAATGCTGCTTACAAAAAAGCAGCAGAAGGCGAACTTAAGGGCATCTTGGAATACACCGATGAGCCCATCGTGTCGAGTGACATCGTGACAAATCCACACTCGTGTGTCTTTGATAGCGGTCTCACCATGAGCATGGGAACCATGGTCAAAGTTCTTGGTTGGTACGACAACGAATGGGGTTACTCCAATCGCCTCGTCGACCTCACGTTGCATGTAGGCAAGAAACTCAAAGGTTAAACATGCCGCGTTTGCCCCTCCTAGAAGTTCTTGGTGACGTTTCAGGGAAGCGTGTATTGGTTCGTACCGATTTCAACGTTCCAATGGAAGGGTCTGACAATGCTCGTGTCATTACAGATGACTTCCGCATTCGTGCAGCACTGCCAACCATCAACTGGCTCACGTCACGCGGAGCAACGGTGGTCTGTGCAAGTCACCTTGGTCGCCCCAAAGGTCAAACAGTAGAGAAATACTCCATGGCGCCCATACGCGCACGGCTGCAAGAACTTGCACCGGGTGTAGAGCTCATGGAGAATCTTCGTTTCAATGCAGGCGAAGAAGCAAACAGTGAGGCATTTGTTGCACAACTCGTGCAAGGTTTCGATATGTATGTCAACGATGCTTTTGGGGCGGCACATCGCGCACACGCATCGGTGTCTGGTCCTCCGAAAACTTTGCCGTCAGCAGCAGGGCGACTACTTCAAAAAGAGGTAGAGGTACTCGGCGAAATGCGCAACCATCCGAAGCGACCCTTCATTGCTGTTCTCGGCGGCGCAAAGGTCAGCGACAAGTTGGGCGTTATTGAAGCATTGTTGTCAACCGTCGATGCGTTGGTCATCGGCGGGGGAATGTGCTTCACCTTTCTCGCCGCAAAGGGCATGCCAGTTGGTGATTCCATCTGCGAACTCGATCAGGTAGCTGTGTGTAAGCGCCTGCTTGATGGGTCTAAGCCAATTCACCTGCCAGAAGACATTGTGGGTCTCAACGCCGATGGCAACTATGCAACATTCGGCATACGTTTGCCTGAAGGTGCAAAGGGTCTCGACATTGGTCCGGGCACAGCTGCAGCATTCACCGACGTCATTATGGACGCTCGAACCGTTTTCTGGAATGGTCCAATGGGCATGTTTGAAGACCCTCGATTCGCAGCGGGCACTAAGACAGTTGCTCAGGCTGTTGCTGATACAAAAGCTTTTACTGTTGTGGGCGGTGGCGACAGCGCCGCAGCGCTTGCACAATTTGGTTTAGACGATGAAGTAGATCACGTGTCTACCGGGGGCGGGGCGTCATTGGAATATCTGGAACTTGGCGACTTGCCGGGTCTAGCTGCATTACGAGGAGCACCAAATGTCCGTTAACTCTCGGCGTCCACTCATTAGTGGCAACTGGAAGATGAACCACAACCATTTTGATGCAATTCAATTCGTACAAAAGCTTGCTTACCTCGTTACTAAAGAAGACTTTGAGGTAGTTGACGTTTCATTGAATGTGCCCTTCACCGACATTCGAAGTGTGCAGACCCTCATCGATGCCGATGAATTGCGTTTCCAACTTGGGGCACAGCATTGCCACTTTGAAGAAAAAGGTGCATTCACCGGCGAAGTGTCGGCCGCTATGTTGTCAAAACTTGGAGTGAAGACCGTCATTGTGGGGCACAGCGAGCGTCGCGAAATTTTCGGTGAATCTGACGAAATGATTTACAAGAAAATTTCAGCAATTGTGAAGTACAACATGACCCCCATCATTTGCGTTGGTGAAACACAAGCCGAACGTGAATCGGGAGCAACCGAAGAAAAGGTTCTTGGCCAGTTGCGCTCTGCACTCGCTCAGCGTTCTCCGGAACAAGTGGGCAAGTTCGTTATTGCTTATGAACCCATATGGGCCATTGGCACAGGGCTCACGGCCACAGCTCTAGATGCGCAAAGTGTTATCTCAGCTATTCGCAATGAAGTGCTCGTGTTGGCCGGTGCAGAAGCCGCACAGAGCGTCCGCCTGCAGTACGGCGGTTCTGTGAAGTCGAGCAATATTGCAGAAATCATGGAACAACCCGATATTGATGGGGTATTGGTGGGTGGGGCAAGCCTCGACCCCGATGAGTTCGCACGAATTGTGCGCTACCGTTTGCTTGCATGAGCACAACTGAAGCGACTGTGGGGGAGCTCGATGAGTACACACTTATCGAGAGCAAGTCTCCTGGTCGCCTCGCATGGGAGCGTTTTCGACGTGACCGTGTTGCTGTAGTCGCATCTTTCGTTGTTCTGTTCTTCGTGGGCATCGCACTCTTTGCGCCTCTCGTGTGCAAAGCGCTCGGTATCAATCCACTCACACTCGATCGTAAAGC
>CAIOHI010000274.1 GCA_903858075.1 uncultured Actinomycetes bacterium | reverse complement strand
CGACGATGAGCTCTTGCGTTTGTTCGCAACAGGTGCGCTCAGTTGGGTGATGTCTCGTGCATTGCCCGACGATGAAGCAATTGAAGCAAAAATGGTTACTAAAGCTATTGAGCGTGCGCAAAGCACAGTTGAGCAACGCAACGGAGAAATTCGTAAGAACGTTCTGAAATACGACGAAGTCATGAATGAACAGCGCAAGGTTATTTACATGCGCCGCGACCAAATTCTCGATGGCCTCGACCTGCATGCCGCAGCAATGGAGTATCTCTCAGAGGCAGTCGATTCGCTCATTGCTGCATATTGCGTCAGTGAAGCCGACGACGAATGGGACCTCGATGGTCTTACTCGCGACCTCGCCACCTATTGGCCAACCACAGTTGCAATTTCCCATCTCGAGCAAGCATCTTCAACCGACAATATTTACGACCTCGTCATGGCCGATGCTGCGGTGTTCTACAAGCAGCGCGAAGAACAACTTGGCGAAACGGTCATGCGTGAAATTGAACGTCAGGTCATGTTGCGCATTATTGACCAACGCTGGCGTGAACATCTCGAAGAGATGGACTACCTGCAAGAAGGAATCAACTTGCGTGCCATGGGTCAAAAAGACCCGCTCACCGAATGGCAACGTGAGGGCTACGACATGTTCGGGTCTCTCATGAAGGGCATTGCACAAGATTTCGTGAAGTACGTAATGCACGTGGAAGTGGTGTCAGACGATGCTGCAGGAACCACTGTGCAGAATATTCGCCAAACCTCCTCCGACGACGACACAGCTTCTGGCTTCGATGTGGCTGCTGCCTCTGCAATTGCCGATGGCGAATTACCGCCCGAGGCCGCCCCTGTTCGTGCGGTCAGCAATACGCCAGTAGTGAAAAGTGAATTTGATAAAACTCCGCGCAATGCTCCGTGCCCTTGTGGTTCGGGCAAAAAATTCAAGGTGTGTCACGGCAAAACTGCCTGACACCAAACCAAGGCTTTTCTCTCCATGCGTGACTTCACCGACGACCTACGAGATCTCCGGCGCCGATTAGGCGAAGCTGCTCTGTATTTAAAAGTAGAGCAAAATACTTCACGTCTCAGCGAACTTGAAATTGAAATTACGCGCCCCGATTTGTGGGACGATCAAGACCTTGCAAAAAAGGTGAATACGGAATATTCAAATATCAAGTCTGATCTCGACGAGTTCTTGGGGCTAACTGCTGTGGTTGACGATCTTGACGTGCTGCACGAAATGGCACGCGAGGTAGACGATGCATCGCAAGAGCCCGAACTTGCAGACGGTATTTCGCGCGCATCGAAACAACTGCGCACCTTAGAGTTGCGCAGTTTGTTTACGGGTGAGCACGATGAGGTCGATTGCATCGTTCAAATCAACGCGAAAGACGGCGGCGTTGATGCGCAAGATTGGTCGGAATTGTTGTTGCGCATGTACACGCGTTGGGCTGAACGTCGTGGGTTCACCGTGGAATTAAGCGGTATATCTGAGGGCACTGAGGCAGGCATATTGTCTGCCGACTTCACTATTCATGGCCGCTACGCCTACGGCCTTATGACCTCAGAGCGAGGCACTCATCGCCTGGTGCGCATTAGCCCGTTCGACAACCAGGGCCGCCGGCAAACAAGCTTTGCCTCGGTACAGGTGTGGCCAGTTATGGATGCGCCAAACATTGAAGTGAACGAAGCCGAAATTCGCATGGAAGTATTTCGTGCTTCTGGTGCCGGTGGTCAACACATCAACAAAACGTCATCTGCAGTGCGGCTCATTCATGAACCAACGGGTCTTGTTTCTTCATCGCAAGAAGAGCGCAGTCAACTACAAAACCGTGAGCGAGCAATGACGCGACTCAAAGCAATGATTGCTGCGCGCATTGAAGAAGAGTACGAAGCAGAGCGTGATCGCATTGCTGGCAAGCCTGCACAAGTGGGCTGGGGAAGTCAGATTCGTTCTTATGTTATGCAGCCATATCAAATGGTAAAAGATGTCAGAACGGAAGTAGAAGATGGCAACGTTGCTTCCGTATTAGATGGCGATTTAGACGAATTTATGGAAGGTTTTTTGCGTTGGCGGCGCTCTCTCGACGAAAAATAAGCACTTTCACGGCTAGTTGCGAATGTGCTGATAGGTTCACTTTGTCATGATTCGCTTAGACAATGTGACCAAGGTGTACGGAACCGATTCTGTTGCGGTGCGAGACGTAAGTTTCGACATCGCAAAAGGCGACTTCGTTTTTTTGGTAGGTCCTTCAGGTTCAGGGAAATCCACTCTGTTGCGCCTCATGAATCGTCAAGAACGTCCAGAACGTGGCGACGTATGGATCGCTGGCCGCAACATCAACGAACTAGGCGACTCCCGCGTGCCGTATTTGCGCCGCGGCATGGGAAATGTTTTCCAAGACTACAAATTGCTGTCGAACAAGACCGTATTTGAAAATGTGGCATTTGCTCTCGAAGTTATTGGCAAACCCCGTCACGTGATTCGTCAACAAGTTCCTGCGGTTCTTGAGCTAGTAGGTCTTGAAGATAAGCACGACCGATTGCCCGATCAGTTGTCTGGTGGCGAGCAGCAACGTGTTTCTATTGCACGAGCATTCGTAAATAGACCACTCATTTTGTTGGCCGATGAACCTACGGGAAACCTCGACCCTGCAACGGGCGAAGGAATCATGCAATTACTCGACAGCATTAACCGCAGTGGAACAACTGTTGTCATGGCTTCACACGACCACCGCATTGTCAACATGATGCGTAAGCGGGTTATTCAACTCGATCGTGGCGTTCTCGTGCGCGACCAAGAGCGAGGGGTGTACGAATAATGTGGAGCCGCATTGCATACGCCTTTCGCGAAACGTGGGCAAGTTTCCGTCGTAACCTCACCCTTACAGCAGCTGCTGTAGTCACATCTGCAATATCGCTGTTGCTGGTTGGTACCACCTTCCTCATTCAACGCGGGTTCGACAATCTTCTTGTGCGCTGGAAGGGCGATGTGCAAATGATTGTGTTCGTGGCGTCAGATGCTGCCCCCGAACAAATTGCTTACATTGAAAACACTATTAAAAGCCAGCCGGCAGTCATTGACCTCGAAAAGTTGAAATACCTCGACAAGGCAGCCAGCTTTGAAGAAGCCAAAGTCATTTTCACGGGCGACCCGACCTTGTTGAGTTTGCTCACGCCTGAAACTATTCCTACGCAATTCAAAGTGGTTCCACTTACTGGCGATGCAGCACTCGTACGAAGTTTGGCCGAGCAATATCGGGGGCTTCCGAAAGTGGAAGGAGTCTCGCTCGCCGAAGATGAGTTCCAAATTATTTCCACCTTGTCGGGCTTTGTTCGTACGGTCACCATTGTCATGTCGGTAGTGCTCTTAGGTGTTGCAGTAGCTCTCATTTGGAACACCATCAGAACAGCCATGTTCGCGCGTCGACGTGAAATTGAAGTCATGAAGTTGGTGGGAGCCACCAACTGGTTTATTCGTGTTCCCTTCATGTTGGAAGGGCTCCTTCAAGGTCTCATCGGTGGTGTTGCGTCGTGTGGAGGGCTGTGGGCCCTGAATCGTGCATGGACAAGTGGAGTGGCTGGGTTTAAGCCAGGAACCGGAATCAGTGCGCTGGTGGTTCCCGGTAGTTACGTCAACGGAGTCATGGTGATGCTGCTCATTATTGGTGCTTTGGCCGGTGCCATTGGTTCTGGAATTGCTGCCAGCCGATTCCTTGATGTGTAAATAGATCCACCAATACGCAGCAGCACAGAAGATTCGGGTAAAAAGGGGAATGACTTTTACCGATATTTTGTTCGACGTTTCTGATGGCATCGCTACCATCACCTTGCACCGCCCAGATGCGTTGAATGCATTCACTAATCAGATGGTGCGTGACCTCAAAGTCGCTTTCGACGAGGTAGATGGAAATGACGATATTCGTGCTCTCGTCATGACGGGTAGTGGGCGAGCTTTTTGCGCCGGAGCCGACTTGTCGAGTGGCGGTAAAACATTTGAAAAAGGTGGAAGCGACATCACCGACAAAGGTGGTGTGGTGCGCGACGGAGGTGGGCTTGTCTCGCTGCGAATTTTTGAATTAAAGAAGCCAGTTATTGCCGCTATCAATGGTGCAGCAGTTGGCGTGGGCGCAACAATGACATTGCCCATGGATATTCGCCTGGCAAGTACGAAAGCAAAATTTGGTTTTGTCTTTGCAAAACGCGGCATTGTTCCTGAAGCATGTTCATCGTGGTTCCTCCCACGGCTAGTGGGTATTTCCCAAGCTGCCGAATGGGTCTATACCGGGCGTCTGTTTAGCGCTGAAGAGGCATTGTCTGGTGGTCTTGTGCGCAGTATTCATGAGCCAGAAGATCTGTTGCCTGCGGCCTATGCCATTGCACGAGAAATTGCCGATAACACGTCACCAGTTTCTGTTGCGCTGTCACGTCAAATGATGTGGCGCATGTTGGGTGCGAACCACCCCATGGAAGCGCACCGCGTTGATAGTCGCGGTATTCAAATGCGTGGGCGCAGTGCCGATGCCAAAGAAGGCGTAGTGAGCTTCTTGGAAAAGCGTCCTGCTGTATTTACCGACAAGGTGAGTGACGGACTGCCCGCTATTTTCCCCAATTGGGAAGATCCAGAGTTCTCTTGAGCGATGCAGAAGTATCCGTCTTCGACGAAGTAGGGGGGATGCCATTTTTCAATGGCATCGCTGCTCGTTTTTATGAGGGAATTCGTACCGATGCAGTACTGCTGCCGTTGTACCCCGACATTGATGACCTCGACGGTGCGGCTCATCGGCTGGCATTATTTCTCGCCCAATATTGGGGTGGTCCACCTACTTACAACGAAGAACGCGGGCAGCCCATGTTGCGTGCAAGGCATATGCCGTATCGCATTTCGGAATTAGAAAGAGATCACTGGTTGTTGCACATGTTGGCTGCGGTTAGTGAAGCAAACCTCAGCGATGAAACGCGAGCAAAATTCGTTGATTATTTCGTGAAGGCTGCCGAGCATCTGCGCAACGATCAACCGCTACGGCTAGTTAAGCCGTAACACGCAACCGCGGCTGCGGCCGCAACATTGAGTGAGTCAATTCCTTCTGCCATTGGAATGCGCACTCGCATAGTTGCGGCATTCATCACACTTGCTTCCAGACCTTCACGTTCAGAACCAAGAAT
>CAIOHI010000273.1 GCA_903858075.1 uncultured Actinomycetes bacterium | reverse complement strand
GAGCTTGGCAGTTGCTCACGCAGCAGCCGACGAACTTGCATTGCCGTTGTTTCGCTCTGTCGGTGGACCCAACGCACATGTTTTACCTGTTCCCATGATGAATGTCATCAACGGCGGCGCACATGCCGACAACAACATCGACCTACAAGAGTTCATGATCATGCCCGTTGGTGCATCAAGTTTTTCTGAAGCATTGCGCTGGGGAACCGAGACCTATCACGTTCTCAAGCAAGTGCTCGCCGATCGTGGATTATCTACCGCTGTTGGTGACGAGGGCGGATTTGCACCCAACTTGTCGTCAAACGAAGAAGCCATCAAAGTGCTTGTCGAAGCAATTGAGCGCGCCGGGCACACACCCGGAAAAGATATTGCAATTGCACTCGACCCCGCAATGAGCGAACTCTTCCGCGATGGCAAATACCATCTCACCGGTGAAGGAAAAGTTCTGACATCGCAAGAGCTCTCTGTGTGGTGGACCTCGCTCGTCAACAACTACCCCATTGTCTCTGTTGAAGACGCAATGTCTGAAGACGATTGGGCCGGCTGGTCACTACTCACTCAAGCAATTGGCTCGCAGGTGCAGCTTGTTGGCGACGACCTTTTTGTGACCAACGCTCGCCGCTTGCGCATGGGCATCGACCAAAATGTTGCCAACAGCGTGCTCATTAAAGTGAACCAAATTGGCACACTGACAGAGACCTTAGAAACCGTTGAGTTGGCAACTCGTCACCAATACACGAGTGTCATGAGCCATCGCAGCGGCGAAACCGAAGATGCCACCATTGCCGACCTGGCTGTTGCCACCAACTGCGGCCAAATTAAAACAGGTGCACCAGCCCGAAGCGACCGTGTTGCGAAGTACAACCAGCTTCTTCGTATTGAAGAAATTCTGGGTGACAGCGCTGCATTCCGCGGTCGCGACGCCCTTGCCCCGTTGCGATAAGCCCTGAAACACCAATGACACCATATTGAGGTGTTCACACGGCACAATAGAAGGGTGCCTACACGATCCTCTGTTCGCGATCTGACGCGACCCGTCCATGTAGACAACAAGCTTTTCCAGCGTGCCATTTCCCGCAACATCACGCTCACCATCTCGGTGCTCATCTTGGTGGCACTTGCTGTTGCCCTCATCGGACTCCCCGTGAAGGGCCTCTTTAGCCAGCGCAGCGATATCACCCAACGCCAACAAGAATTTACAGCTCTTGCAGACGCCAACGAACAACTGCAAACCGAAATTCAGCGGCTGCGGACCCCTGAAGGCATTCGAGAAACTGCCCGCAAGGAACTGGGTTATCTCCTTCCGGGAGAAAAGCGTCTTGCCCTCTTGGAAGCCCCCGCCCTCAACATTGCCCTACCCGCAGGGTGGCCATACAACGTTGTCACGAATATTCTCACCGTTCGAGCCGCTGCAGCACAGAAAAATGGGGCTCAACAGCCCGGATCTTTGGGTCCACTTCTGCAACCGTAGAAACCTTCTGTAGTGTTTGAGGAAGTTATTCACTCAAGATCATTCAGTTTTCAGGGGGCCCTCATGGGTGGAAGTATTCTCGGTAACCGCGTCATTCGTAAAGAAGACCCAAAGTTTCTCACAACAGGTGGCGAATACGTTGACGACCTGCAACACGAACCGCATCTCACAGGTGCCGCGCACGTTACTTATGTACGTAGCACTGTTGCTCACGGCGTCATTACCGGCATCGATACTTCCGATGCACTGAATGCTCCTGGCGTCATTGCCGTCTTCACTGGAGACAGCCTCGACCTTCCGGAAATGCCTGCAACTTTTAACCCCATGGCAAAGCGCACATTGCTTGCTCGCACAAAGGTTCGTTATGTTGGCGAACCAGTTGCTGCTGTTATTACTGAAACACGCGAACAGGGTGAAGATGCAGCCGAATTAGTCATCGTCGATTACGACGTGCTTCCTGCGCTCATCGACATTGAAGAATCAATGGCAAGCACAAACCTCATTTACGAAGAATGCGGCAGCAACGTTGTATTCGATACCACCGCTCTTGGCATGCCCGACAATACGGGCGATGCCATTTTCGCTGACTGCGAAGTAGTGGTGAAGGGCCGTTTCATTAACCAGCGCGTTGCACCATGCCCACTTGAAGTACGTGGATCTGCAGTTGCTTGGGTCGATGGTCGCCTCTTTCAGTGGCTGAGCACACAACACGCACAAGGTGCCCGCGAAGGCTTAAAGGCAGCACTTGGCCTTGACGACACTCAAATTCGCGTTATCACTCCCGACGTAGGTGGCGGCTTCGGTGCCAAAATTGGTGTCTACCCCGAAGAAATGCTTCTGGGCATACTCTCTAAAAAAATTGGCCGTGCATTGCGCTGGCGCGAAACTCGTAGCGAGAGCATGGTTGGTCTTGGTCATGGTCGCGCTCAAGTTCAATACGTCACCATTGGCGGTACACGTGCAGGAAAAGTGCAGGCATACCAAATGCAGGTTTTCCAAGATTCAGGTGCATGGGTCGACATGGGAACAATTCTTGCTCCGTTTATGACGCGACCAATGTCGTCAGCTGTTTACGACATCCCCGTCATCGAAGTGCGTACAACTTCTGTTGTCACCAACACAACACCAACCACTGCATACCGCGGTGCCGGACGCCCTGAAGCAACTGCTGCTGCCGAGCGTGCAATGGACATGTTTGCTGCTGAAATTGGCAAAGATCCTGTAGATGTTCGCCGCATGAACCTCATTCCCAAGTTCATGCATAACCACACCACTTCCATTGGCCAGAACTACGACGTTGGCGACTACGAAGGTGCTCTCGACAAAGCTCTCGCGGCTGCCAACTACACAGAGTTGCGCGCAGAACAAGCTCGGCGACGTGCAGCTGGTGGTGCAAAGCAACTAGGCATTGGCGTTTCGGTTTATGTTGAAATCACCGGCGGCGTTCCGCCAATGAGTGAAGCTGCAAAAATTGAAGTCTTAGAAAACGGACGCGCAGTGGTGTACACCGGAACAAGCCCTCACGGCCAAGGTCATGCCACTTCATGGTCAATGATTGCTGCAGAGCAAACCGGTATTCCCATGGACATGATTGATCTTGTATGGGGCGATACCGACCTCGTTCCTGTTGGTGGAGGCACCATGGGCTCGCGTTCATTGCAACAAGGTGGAGCCGCTGTTAACCAGGTTTCTATTGAACTTGTCGATAACGCAAAGAAAATTGCTGCTCGCTTGCTTGAAGCAAACGAAGCCGACGTTGTGCTCGACAAAGACCGTGCCGTTTTCCACGTTGCAGGAACCCCTGCTGTGGCAAAAAGTTGGGCCGACATTGCCCTTTCTTTGAAAGGTGAGGGCGGGCTTGTGCAAGAAGGCGTCTTCATTGCAGAAGGCGCAACTTTCCCCTTTGGCGCACACGTTGCCGTTGTTGAAGTCGATACAGAAACTGGCAAGGTCAAGCACCTTCGCCACGTTGCTTGCGACGATGCAGGTCGTGTTCTTAACCCACTTCTTCTTGAAGGACAAATTCACGGTGGAGTTGCCCAAGGCACAGCACAAGCATTGTTAGAAGAAGTGCGCTACGACGCCGATGGCAACCCCATCACTTCAAACCTGGCCGACTATGCATTCATTTCCGCTGCAGAGCTTCCTAGCTTTGAAGTGGTGCACATGGAGACCCCAACATTCCTGAACCCACTCGGCGCAAAAGGCATCGGAGAGTCAGGAACAATTGGCTCTACACCGGCAGTGCAATCGGCTGTTGTTGATGCTGTTTCACACCTTGGTGTGCGCCACATCGACATGCCCACCACCGCAGAACGCGTGTGGCTAGCTATTGCCGCTGTAAAATAATTCACACCTCTTCAGAGGTCAATTATTGCAGTAAGCAACTATTCAGGTGGCAGTGTGGGTGAATGACTTCTCCCATTATTGCTACCGGTCTTCAACGCTATTTCGGATCCAAAGATGAGCCCATTAAGGCCGTCGATGGCGTTGACCTCGAAGTCAAAGAAGGCGAGATCTTTGGCTTTCTCGGACCAAACGGTGCGGGCAAAAGCACCACAGTGCGCATGCTCACCACGCTTTTGCGACCAACCGCGGGTCAGGCATTTGTTGCTGGCTACGACATTGTGAAAGATGCCGACAAAGTTCGGCGCAGCATTGGTGTTGCATTGCAAGATGCGGCAATTGACCCGCTCATGACTGGCAATGAACTGCTCGAATTGCAAGCGGTTTTGTACGGCATTCCAGCAAACCAAATGAAAAAGCGTGCCGACGAGCTTCTTGAGCGCGTGGGTCTCACTGCTGCGGCCGACCGTCGTGTTGGTACGTACTCGGGCGGAATGCGTCGTCGCCTCGACCTTGCGTTGTCGCTCATTCACCAGCCCACCGTGCTCTTTCTCGATGAACCCACCACCGGCCTCGACCCTATGAGTCGACTCACTTTGTGGGAAGAGGTAAAGCGCTTGAACAACGAAGGCACCACCGTATTGCTCACAACGCAGTATCTGGAAGAAGCCGACCAACTAGCCGACCGCATTGCAATTATCGACCACGGAAAAATAGTTCGCGAAGGAACGCCCCGCGACTTAAAGGCACAAGTGGGCGCGCCCACATTGCTGATTACCGTGGCTACACATCTCGCAGATACCGCGACCCAAGTGCTGAAGGAATTTGGCGACATGCGCCCCACTGCCGAAGGAACTCTTGGCGTGGGTCTCAATGCCGGGGTGGAAGCAGTAACCGATGTTGTTCGCCGCCTCGATGAATCGGGCATCCGCGTTCAGCATCTTGAACTCAATGAACCAAGCCTCGACGACGTTTTTGCAGAAGCAACTGGCTATCGCCTAGAAGGTGCAAAACAATGACCGCAACTCTCACCGTGCAGTCCACTGCAGCAATGAATCACAACTGGCGCATTGGATTTCGTCAGACAGTTGCCATGTCGAAACGCTCGATACTTGCATTAGTTCGCCAACCCGCACTCGTTGTTCCCTCAATGATATTTCCTTTGTTTTTCGCCGCGCTTGGCACTTCATCTTTCGGTCGTGCAATCAATCTTCCTGGGTTTCCAAAAGTCGATTCATTTCTCGATTTCAGTTTGGCTGGCACCATTGTTCAAGGCGTTCTCTTTGGTTCAGTGCAAAGCGGAAGCGCACTTGCAACCGATATCGAAAATGGCTTTTTTTACAGGTTGATGGCGGCACCATCATCGCGACTCGGCATTCTTGTAGGCCGCCTCGCTGGTGCTGCTGCATATGGCGCTTTTCAAACGCTCTTTTTCTCATTGCTTTTGTTGCCCTTTGGTATGAGCATCAAAGGCGGCCCGCTAGGTGTTCTCGTCATGGTCATCAGCGGTGGGCTCATTGCAATTGCCATCAGTGGTTTCATGGCAGCTGCTGCACTGAAAACTGGTTCGTCAGAAGCTGTTCAAGGAATATTCCCTCTGGTATTCATCATGCTCTTTTTTTCTAGTGCCTTTTTCCCGCGCCAAACCATGAGCGGGGCGTACAAACACATTGCCGACTTCAACCCTATTTCGCATCTCATTGAAGGAATGCGCGACTTATGCATTGACGGCCTCAGTAGCGGTGCCATCGCACGCGCAATCTTGGTGCCGATTGCAATCATGATTGTTTCATTTACTTTTGCTTTACGAGCACTCGCACAAAGGACTGCTGCACAATGAGCACATCATTCTCTTCTGAATTCGCCGGAACAACAATGCGTAGTGCTTCTGCACTATCTACACGAGCCCTACGCAATACACGCCGGCTGCCGTCTACTTTCCTGCCAACACTCGCAATGCCAATTTTCCAAAGCATCGCATTCGCCGGCACCTTTTTTGCCATCACCAAAGTTCCAGGCTTCCCTACAGACCGCAGCATCAACTGGTACATGCCGCTCGCGGTGTGTATGGGTTCTGCCTTTGGTGGAGTCGGGCTTGGTTTCTCTGCCATCAAAGATATTGAAAATGGATTCTTCGACCGGTTACGCATGGCTCCCACTCCCCGACGCGCCCTCATCATTGGGCCACTCATTTCATGCTGGGTACGTACCTTGGTTGTAGTGACGGTTGTGTTACTCGTGAGCTTTGGTTTTGGAGCACGACTCACCTCAGGTTTCGTCGGGCTGGCCACGCTGTACATCTCGGCACTCGGCCTATCTACCGTTGCCGCAGGTTGGGGTCTTGGCATTGCTTTTCGTTTCCGCGACATGCGCGGAGCTGCCATCATGCAACTGACGCTATTCCTCACGATGTTTTTATCTTCCGCACAAACCCCGCTCAACATCATGACCGGGTGGCTACACACCGTTGCCCGATATAACCCGGCAACGAATATCTTGCGATTATCTCGCCAGGGGTTCCTCGGAGATGTCACCTGGGACGGCGTTTGGGGCGGTCTCGTTGCCCTTGTAGGCCTTTCTGTGCTCACTTTATGGTTTGCACGCCGTGGGCTCGATTCGCTCGACCGCTAAAGGGGCCATTTCGGGTTCCTTCTCCCGAGTTGATGCCACTACAGTTGAGGCATAATAGGTGCTGCAACAAGAGTGTTGCGTAAAGGGGAACCATGAAGATCAGCGTCACTGTTAACGGCAAGACTCACGAAAGTGATGTAGAGCCACGCACTTTGCTCGTTCAATATGTACGTGAAGACCTTGGTCTCACTGGTACCAACATTGGTTGCGATACCTCTAGTTGTGGCGCATGCTCGCTCCACCTCGATGGCGAAGCAGTGAAGAGCTGCACAGTTCTTGCTGTGCAAGCCGATGGCTCGCAGGTCACCACCATTGAAGGTTTGGTCACCGACGGCAAAATGCATCCGATGCAAGAAGCCTTCATGCAAAATCATGGTCTGCAGTGCGGCTTTTGCACCCCCGGAATGGTCATGGCAGGCATCAGTTTGTTAAATGAAAACCCAAACCCAACAGAAGACGAAGTGCGTATGGGTCTTGAGGGCAACCTCTGCCGTTGCACTGGATACCACAACATTGTTCAATCCATTCTTGCTTGTGCAAAGGGCGGCAAATAATGATTCCTTCACTTTTCGACTACAAGCGCGCATCAAGTGCAGCAGAAGCCATCAGCCTGGTAACCGAGTACGGTGACGATGCCAAGTTCCTTGCAGGTGGGCACTCACTTCTTCCACTCATGAAATTGCGCCTCGCAGCACCAAGCGTGCTCGTCGACATTGGTCGCTTGAAAGATCTCTCGTACATCACCGACGCAGGTAGCTACATTGCCATTGGTGCGCTCACGCGTCACATGGACGTTGAAACTTCACCAATCGTGAAGCAACATGTTCCACTTCTTGCATGTGCAGCAGGCCATGTTGGCGACCCGCAAGTGCGTCACCGCGGCACCATTGGCGGCTCTATTGCACACGCCGACTCTGCCAGCGACCTTCCTGCAACCACTCTTGCCCTCGGAGCAACATATGTTGTTCAAGGCGCATCGGGAACACGCGAAATTGCAGCAACAGATTTTTACAAGGGCTTCCTTGAGTCGGCGTTGCAACCCGATGAAATGCTCACCGAAATTCGCGTTCCCAAAATGAACGGTGCCGGCTGGAGTTTCCAGAAGTTCAATCGCCGCGCTCAAGATTGGGCCATTGTTGGCGTTGCTGCATGGCGCGGTAATGGTGGTTCTGGTGTTGCGCTTGTCAACATGGGTTCCACGCCAGTCCTTGCAACAGATGTAGCTACAGCCTTGGCTTCCGGCGCATCGGTTGCCGATGCCGCAGAACTCGCTGCTGCACAAGCCGACCCACAAAGCGACCTCAACGCAAGCGCTGAATACCGCGTGCATCTTGCCAAGGTGCTCGTGCGTCGTGCGCTTGAAGAGGCCACGAAGTAACTCCTGTGCAGTTGCGGTACCTCCGCACCGCTGCGCTCATTGCATACGTCATTGCATTTATTTGGTCGGGTGCCACCTATGGCATCCCCACCGACCGCATTGCTGTTCTTGCATGGGTGCTCGGTGGCTTCGTTACGGGAAACCTAGGAAAACCACGCCTCAGCCAGTTGCTGATGTTGCGCGACTTTTCGCTCTTCGTAGCCATGTGGTTCGCCTATGACTACAGCCGCGGAATTGCCGACCAACTTGGCATGCCCATTCAAGTTTTTGCGCCTCGCAACGTTGACAGGTTCTTCTTCTTTGGCACCGACCCCAACGTGTGGATGCAACGCCATTTCTATGAAGCCGCTTCAGTGCGCTGGTACGACATTGTTGGTTCCATGGTTTACTTCACCCACTTTTGTGTTCCCATGGGTGCCGCCGTTGCGCTGTGGATTCGTAACCGAGACCAATGGGTGCGTTACATGCGCCGGCTTGCCACTGTTCTTTTTACGGGCGTTGCCACGTTCATTGTTTTTCCTGCTGCCCCACCATGGATGGCTGCTCGCGATGGTCATCTGTCGGGCAAGTTGGCGCGACCTGCTGTACGCGGCTGGAGCCATCTGGGCCTCGACACCGTCTCGAACGTTATTGAACGTGGTCGCGAAGTAGTGAACCCGGTGGCAGCAGTGCCAAGTTTGCATGTGGCTTTTTCACTTCTCGTCATTTTGTTTTTTGCACCAAAACTCCCGAAGTACCTCAAACCATTGGTAGTTATTTTCCCAGTGTGCATGATGGCGACCTTGGTCTACTTCGGAGAGCACTACATCATTGACGGCGTTTTAGGCGTTCTCTATGTGCTCATTGCATTTCGCTTTTGGGACAACTACGAATCCACAACTAAGGGTTCTCGGCGCCGTATGTATCGCTTTTCGCGACAATCCGCGCCGAGAAGTGAGATCTCTTAAGCGGTGAACTGCACTGCAGCACGTTCCGCAATGAACGGCCCCAGCACTTCTTTACGCACACGGTTGTGTTCAGGGTGCGTATCGTAAATTCGCCAGTCATCTTCTGAATCGAATTCAGCCACGACAACAAAATCGAAGTTCGCGGGTGCACTCACGCCGGCATCAGGGCCGAAGCGATACTTTTTTACTTCCGTTACGTGCTGTGACAATGCCTTCAGAGTTTCCGAAATGACACCAATCTGTTCTGGAGAAATATTTTCATTCCAGCGAAATGCAACTACGTGAATAAACATTTGGTCCTTACTGCAAACCAGCGAACTGGCCACCATCGATATTGATACTTGCTCCTGTTATGAATTTGGCTTGCTGACTCGCAAGAAATGCAACCGCTTCACCAAAGTCACCAGGGTCGCCCACGAATCCGACGGGGATACTTGTTGCCATTGCTTCTAACGAACTCCCGTACACACCCTTAATGCGGTCTGTGGCATGAACACCTGGTTGCACAGTGTTCACTGTGATTCCCATTGACGCCACATCGCCAGCTAATGATTTCAAATATCCAGTGACACCCGCACGCGCAGTGTTCGAAAGAGCAATTTGTGGAATGGGTTGGCGAACCGAAATAGAAGTGATGGCAATAATGCGACCCCAACCCGTTTCACGCATATTTGGCAGCGCTGTTTGACACATTGAAATAACCGACAAAAGACTGAGCTCAAGAGCCATTGAATACATCTCGATTGGCATGTCAATTGCATTTCCCGGTGGTGGACCTCCACCATTTGTCACCAAAATATCAACTCCACCAAGACGGCTCATCGCGTCTTCCACAAATGCACGAGCACCTTTTTGCTCCGATACATCGTGTGCTATTCCAATGCACCCATGACCCACTGTTGCGACTGCTGCATCGAGCCGTTCTTGGTTGCGACCACAAATAACAACGTGTGCCCCGTTCGCAGCTAGTGATACTGCACTTGCGAGACCCAACCCAGAAGTTCCTGCTGCAACAACAGCCTTTTTACCGACGATTCCTAAATCCATATGAAGACATTACTGAATATGGAAGGCGGTGCCCATTGCCCAATGAGTGCGGTAAGGTGCTTATTACCTAGGGGTGAGAACAATGGACAATCCAGCTATCGACATGCGTCATCTCGACGCAATTGCTGACGCAGATCCGTATCCATACTGGTATGACGATGCCGACGAGCCCGACTCGAATCCGACACTCGTACGTAGCGAAAGTTGCGATTTGTGCATTGTTGGAGGCGGATACACCGGGCTTTGGACCGCCATCATTGCAAAAGAGCGCGACCCGTCACGCGACGTCATTCTCATCGACGCCCACGAAGTGGGGTCTGCTGCAAGCGGGCGCAATGGCGGCTTCATGGATTCATCACTTACCCACGGTGTAGCAAATGCTCAGCAGCGCTTCCCCAATGAAGTGAACGTCTTGGAAGAACTGGGCCTGCAGAACCTTAACGAAATTGAATCAGCCATTCGCCGTTACAACATCGACTGCGACTATGAGCGCACCGGCGCAATTGATGTTGCAACGAGCTCGCACCCCGCCTCGTACCTTGCAGAACTTCGTGACGATTACCAACAACTCCGTTCACTTGGGCAATCTGTTGAATGGCTCGATCAAGAGACATTGCGCAGCCAGGTGCACTCACCCACCTACTCGGGTGGCCTCTGGCGCAAAGATCGTGCCGCACTCATTGACCCCGCTCGCCTTGCATGGGGTTTGAAAACCGCAGCCGAATCTTTGGGTGTTCGCATCTACGAAGACAGCAAAGCAATCAGTGTTGAAAAAGACGGCGTAGGTGTTTTGGTTGATACCCCTCTTGGCCGAGTGCGTGCCGGAAAAGTTGCACTAGGAACAAACGCTTTTAAACCACTGCTCAAGCGTTTAGGTCACTATGTTGCACCTGTTTACGACTATTGCCTCGTCACCGAGCCGCTCACACCGGCACAACTTGCCAGCATCGGTTGGGAAAACCGCCAAGGCATATCCGATATTCCTAATCAATTTCATTACTACCGCCTGACCGCCGACAACCGCATTTTGTGGGGCGGCTACGACGCTATGTACTACTTCGGCGGGAAGATGAATACAGAACTCGAATCACGCCCCGAGTCATGGGCACTTCTCTCGCAACACTTCTTCCAAACATTTCCGCAACTCGAAGGCGTACGGTTTTCCCATGCATGGGGTGGTGCAATTGATACCTGCACACGCTTCAGCGTTTTTTGGGGTCGCGCCATGGGTGGACGTGTTGCATATGCACTCGGTTACACGGGTCTCGGCACAGCTTCTACGCGATTCGGAGCAGAAGTAATGCTCGATCTCCTCGACGGACGGCGCAGCAAAGCCACTTCAACAAAATTTGTTCAAGACAAACCCCTTCCCTTTCCGCCTGAGCCATTCCGTTTCGCAGGTATTCAAGCCACTCGATGGTCGCTCGATAGAGAAGATAAAACGGGCAAGCGAAATGTGTGGTTGAAATCGCTCGACCGTCTCGGTTTAGGCTTCGACACCTAGTTTTCGGCGCGGATTGTTGCGTAAAACGGGGCATACGGCGCCGAGAACCCTTAGGATTTATGGGTAATGGCGTATCTTTCCGACGTCCCACGGACTCCCGATGAAGTGCGCAACGCACTGACTGCACACGACTACCTCGTTGACGACGGTATCGCCACTGCAGTTTTTCTTGCTCTCACTTTGAATCGTCCACTTCTCCTTGAAGGTGAAGCTGGCGTTGGCAAAACAGAGCTTGCAAAAGTAATTGCCGAAGCGCGCAACGCAGAACTCATTCGCTTGCAGTGTTACGAAGGCATCGACATCAGCCAAGCCGTATACGACTGGGACTACTCGCGCCAACTTCTTCACCTTCGTGCAGCAGAAGCTTCAGGCGAAGCAGCTGGCAGTGGAACAGCTCGTTTAGAAGAAGAGCTGTACAACGAAAAGTTCCTGCTCAAGCGTGCGCTTCTCAGAGCAATTGAACCAACAAATGGCCCAACACCCGTTCTTCTCATCGATGAAATTGACCGTGCTGACGATGAGTTCGAGGCCTACCTCCTTGAGGTTCTCTCCGATTTTCAAATCACCATCCCCGAGCTTGGTACCTACCGTGCAACAACGCCACCAGTTGTCATTCTCACGTCAAACCGCACCCGCGATGTTCACGATGCACTGAAGCGCCGCTGTCTCTACCACTGGGTCGACCACCCAGGTTTTGATCGTGAAGTAGCCATTGTCAAGCTGCGCGTTCCCGATATTTCTACGGTGCTTGCTCGCCAAGTAGCCGGCGCCGTTGAAGCACTGCGCGAAATGCAGCTCTATAAGCCGCCGGGCATTGCTGAAACAATTGACTGGGCAACTGCTCTGGGCAAATTGGGCGCACAAGAACTCAACGAAGCATTTGTTGACTCAACACTTGGTGCAGTCTTGAAGTACCGCGAAGATCATGCAAGAGTTCGCGAGACCGGAGTAAATGCTCTCGTCAAGCAAGCCCTTGAACGCGGCGCATTTCACGGCTAGCAATGACCACACTTTCCCATACCGCATCTAGTGCAGAGGAAATGGCAGTTGCATTTGCTCGCGTATTGCGCGGAGTTGGTGTAGTTGCTCCGGTCGACAGTGTTCTTACTTTTGTCAAAGCCCTGCACAGAGTTGGTATCAATGAACAATCCAATGTTTATTGGGCTGCACATTCCACCCTCATTCGAAGGCCAGAAGACCGTGAAGTTTTCGATCGTGCATTTCGTGTCTTTTGGGAAAATCGTTTTTCGGAAAATATTGAGGAAGAAGTTGAGACTCTCCGCATCGAACTAGCAGTAGATGACGACGAAGGCGACGGAGATGGCGATGCAGAACCCAGCGATGCAGACCTCACTTTGACCCTGCGATTTTCTGCCGTTGAATCACTACGTAAAAAAGATTTTGCCGAATACTCACACGATGAGCTGCGTCTCGCGCAAGACCTCATGCACCAACTCCGCCTCGCAGGCCCTACGCGAAGGTCTCTACGTACGCGGCGTGCAAAGCGCCGCCAACATGCCCCCGACGTGCGTCGCACCGTACGAGCCTCATTGCGCACAGGTGGTGAACCAATTCGCAGATACTGGCGCGAGCCCGATGAAAAGATGCGTCGTCTCGTTTTACTTCTCGATATCTCAGGTTCCATGGAACCCTATTCACGGGCATTTTTACGCTTCGTTCATGCGGCAGTTGTCGGTCGTCGTCGCGTGGAAGCTTTTACGTTCGGCACGCGACTCACCCGCCTCACTAAAGAACTATCGGCACGCGACCCCGACTATGCGCTCACACGTGCGAGCGAACAAGTAGCCGACTGGAGCGGTGGCACGCGCCTCGGTGAATGCCTACGTACATTCAACGATTCCTGGGGTGTTCGCGGCATCGCTCGCGGCTCCATTGTGGTCGTGCTCTCTGATGGCTGGGATCGCGGCGACCCCGAAGTGCTATCGGCACAAATGGAACGCCTCCACCGTGTTGCTCATCGCATTATTTGGGTGAATCCGCTGAAGGTGACCCCGGGCTATGCGCCTCTCGCTAAGGGCATGGCTGCTGCACTCGCACACACCGACGACTTTGTAGAGGGTCACTCTGTTGATGCCTTAAATGAGTTGTGCAAAATTATCGCAAACTTGGAATAGCACAATCCGTACCATTCCCCGAGTCCGTACACTTTGAGTATCTATGCGTGAACTTTTCAATGACTTCGCACAATGGCATCAGCGTGGCTTACGTGTTGCCGTTGCACGAGTAATTGATGTTGAAGGCTCTGGCCCGCGTGAGCCAGGAGCCGCCATGGCAGTTGCCGAAAATGGTGAAGTGGTGGGCTCAGTAAGTGGTGGTTGTGTTGAAGGTGCAGTAGTAAGTGAAGCCCTTGCCATTTTGGCTGGCGAAAAATCTCCAGGAATCATCACCTTTGGCTATTCCGACGATGAAGCCTTTGCCGTTGGTCTCACTTGTGGCGGCATCATTCATCTCTTCATACAACCACTCGATGAGTATCTTGCAAATTCATCTGTGCAGGCACTTGCCGAGCGAACAAAACAGCAAGCTCCTGTTGGGCTCGCAACAATTATTGAAGGCCCACATGTTGGATCATGGCTCATTGTTTCTCCACAGCTCTCCCCAATGGGTTCGCTAGGAAATATTGAACTCGACCGCATTGTTGCTCGTGACACGCTCGGTGAACTTGAGGCTGGCACAACAGGCGTTCGGCATTATGGCGCCGACGGCCAAACAACACCTGAAGATCTTGACGACACACCCATGGTGAAAATTTTTGTGGAAAGTTTTGCACCACCTCCACACATGTGGATTTTTGGTGCAGTCGACTTCACCGCAGCACTTGCCCGAGTGGCGAAAATTCTTGGCTACCACGTCACCGTTTGCGATGCGCGAGAAGTGTTCGCTACCCGACGACGTTTCCCCATGGCCGATGAGGTTGTTGTCACCTGGCCAAATGCCTATTTTGAAAGTCACGGCAAGTCACTCACTGCGCGCGATGCGGTATGCGTTCTTACACACGATGCAAAATTTGACGTGCCTGCCATTCAAGGTGCTTTAGGCACAAAAGCTGGCTACATCGGGGTCATGGGCTCGCGCAAAACTCACACGAAACGCATAGAGCGACTCGCCATTGCCGGAGTCACGTCGCCCACCGACCTCGCTCGACTCATGTCGCCAATAGGTCTCGACCTTGGTGCCAGAACGCCTGAAGAAACCGCTATTTCCATCTGTGCAGAAATTATTGCGCAACGCACTGGGCGCCAATCGCCGTCGTTAAAAGACGCCAGCGGTCCTATTCACTGACAGAAGTGAAACTTCCGGATTTCCAAATTTAACGCGCGGAATTTGTTTCCAGTTGATGCGACCAAGACGCACACCCAAATTTTCACGTGCCGAATGCAGCACTGCATCGCCCACTCCGAGGTACATCATGGTGTGGCCCGGATACCAAACAACGTCACCAGGCAGAGCATCTTTTTGTTCTACATCGCGAGAAGATTCCCATTGCCGTTTCGACTGCAGCGGCAAAGCAATTCCTACTTGTTTCCACGCATAGGCAACGAGCCCTGAACAGTCGAGTCCTTTTTTTGGATTATCGGAACCGTATTCGTAGCCAACGCCCAATGTTGTGAGACCAGCAATAAGTGCCATCTGGTGTTTTAACGATGCCTGTGACCAGGCTTCCAACATTGCTGCACGCGACTCGTTCACGCGAGCAGCTACACGTGTAACTAATGCAGCGCGGTATATTTGAAATGCGGCGAAATTTTCTGTAGTGGGTACTTCAATAAAAGTGGCAATTGCAATGAGTGCTTCACCTGCAATTGTTTTCACTGCATCGAACCGCGGGCGTGCATCTTTTGTGAGCAACTGTGGTTCTCGCCATGTGGTTTGCACTACTGCTGGCGGCACCACCACTGCAGTTCCGCCAGCATGCGTGGCAGAACTTGAGCCCATCACAAGGCCAGAGGTAATAGTTGCAACAGCCATCGCGCGTTTCACCCCGCGGGCAAGAGAAATGCCCCCAGAATGGATGCGGCGTGAATGTGACATAAGTACTCCCCACACCGTAGTGATAAATTGCAGTGTGACCACGCCTCAACATCTGCCGGCTACCACGGTTGCCATACTTCTTGCCGCTGGCGCGGGCAGCAGGTTTGTAGGGGACACCCACAAACTCCACAGCATGTTGCGTGGTCAAAGTGTTCTCTCCCACGCCGTCAACTCGGTCGTAGAGGCGGGGTTCACCCACATATTCGTGGTCTGGGGTGCAGTTGAGCCCTCTAGCGATGCCACCTCTCACCCTGGGGTCACCTTGGTTCATAACCCAGAGTGGCAAACCGGCCAGGCCAGTTCGCTGCAGGCAGGCATCCACGCAGCTCGCCAAGTAGGAGGCACGTCAATTGTGGTGGGTCTTGGCGACCAGCCCTTTGTGAGGCCATCCGATTGGGTCGCTGTGGCCTCCTCAGGCTCCCCCATTGCTCAGGCCCTATATCTGCAACCCGATGGCCAGAAAACGGCTGGAAACCCCGTCCTCCTCGCCGCCGAGGTGTGGCCACTGCTCCCCTTACTTGGAGATTTTGGGGCACGAAATCTCATCAGCAGTCGCCCCGAACTCGTAGAGCAAGTACTCTGCTCGGGGTCACCTTTTGATATCGACACGATTGAGGATCTCAACCAATGGAACTAAATCATCATTTCACCGTCAATGTGCCCGTCGCCGAGGCATGGAAAATTCTCACCAACGTTGAACTCATTGCGCCGTGCCTGCCAGGAGCACAGCTGCAAGAAGTTGAGGGCGATACCTACCGCGGTGTGGTGAAAGTAAAAGTTGGGCCTATTCAGGCACAGTTCAAAGGTCAAGCTTCTTTCCTTGAGCGCAACGATGTTGACCACAAAGCAGTACTAAAAGGTGAAGGTCGTGACACCGGCGGAAAAGGAAACGCATCAGCGCTCATTACCGCTCAGCTCACCAGCATTTCTCCTACCAGCACAAAAGTTGAAGTGAACACCGACCTTGCTGTTACTGGCAAAGTTGCTCAGTTTGGTCGCGGCGCAATGGCCGACATCAGCGACAAATTGCTTGCACAGTTTTCGCAAAACCTCAACACCCTTATTTCTGAAATTCCGACCGAAACAGCAGCAGAACCTGTAGCGGCAGAAGTCGTCGAGTCAACCACATCAGCCGAGCCTGTTGTGCGCAAAATTGACTCCCCTGAAGCAGTCCCCCTCAACTTGCTCGATGCAGCAGGTTCAACAATGTTGAAGCGTGCACTGCCCGTCGTAGCAGGAATTGCTGTGCTCATTATCGTCCTTATTGCAGTGCTCTAAAAGATCTACTGAATTTTTTCGTGGCATCACCCGCCGATATTGAGCGCGTGACAGAACTCTTGGGTAGGTCTCCGCAAGGCGACTTTGAAGTGGTCGTGCGGGGCGTTAATGGCGACCCCATTGTTGTTCAAAACGCGCCACTACTTTTCGATGGAACACCCATGCCTACATTGTTTTGGTTGGTAGGGAAAAAGGAATACGTCGCAGTAGCACGGCTTGAATCAATAGGTGGGGTTGACCAGTCTGAGGCCGAAATTGCCGAAGAAGAAATTGCTTCAGCACATCTGCGCTACCAAGTGTTACGTGACTCACTATTGCCACCACAACACACGGGGCCAAAACCAAGTGGTGGTGTTGCAGGAACACGTCGTGGAGTGAAGTGTCTTCACGCCCACTATGCATGGTTTCTTGCAGGTGGAGACGACCCTGTAGGGCGATGGGTAGCTGAGCACTTATGATCGGCGTCATAGATATTGGGAGCAACTCCACAAACTTGCTCATTTCACACAATGGCAACACGCTTGTGCGCGAACAGAAAATTACTCGCCTCGGCACTGGCGTATTGCGTACCAAAATGCTGTCTGCGGAATCAATGGAAAACACTCTGCAGCAACTGCGTCACTACTCTTCTGTACTCACTAAGCATGACGTTAAAAATATCCATGTGGTTGCAACCGCAGCAGTACGCCATGCCGGCAATGGAACAGAGTTTCTTGCAGAGGTGGAATCAATGGTTGGAGTCACTCCTCGCCTTATTTCAGGTGAAGAAGAAGGTCGCCTATCTTTCATTGGGGCCCAACAACAGCTTCCCTTGCCGAATAACCCACAGTTGATTGCCGTCTTCGACATTGGCGGAGGATCCACTGAAATTGCCGTTGGGAACCCGAATAGCACGCCCCGCGTCGTCAGCATTCCCTATGGCGCACGAAGCCTCACCGAGAAGGAAATTCACTCCGACCCACCGCGGCCTGAAGAACTCACCAACGCCATTGGCGTCATTATTGACGAAGTCGACGATGTTCTACGGGAGATTCCTGAACTTGCTGACTGTGATGAAATCATCGGTGTTGCCGGGACCATTGTCACTATTGCCATGGTTGAACTTGGGCTCACACAATTTGATGTGCAGAAACTTCACGGCTTTGTGCTCACCCGCGACGCTGCAGAAGACGTCTTTCGCACGCTTGCTACCGAGGCTCTGCGCGATCGGCTCTTTAACCCTGGTCTCAATGCTGATCGTGCCGACGTCATAGTGGGAGGCTGCTGTGCGCTCGTTGCAATCATGCGCAAACTTCAACGGTCGCATATCATTATTTCCACGGCATCTCTCCTCGACGGAGTGGTTGCTACCGAAACATCATGAACCAGCATCCCGCAAGATCCAGCTCAGGCTCACTCGCAAACTCTGGTTTGCGTCTATATGGGTCGCGCGTCGTTCTTCGACCATTAGTAGCTGAAGATTTCGCTGCATGGAGTGAAGTGCGTCGGCGTAACGGCGATTGGCTCACCCGTTGGGAACCTGCTCGACCCATTAACCAGCCCGACCCAGCACTTGACCGCGATATTTTTTCTGCGCGCTGCAATATTCGTGAACGCGAACGCCAATCGGGAAACTCATATGCTTTTGGGCTTTTTGTTGACAATGTTTTTGCTGGAGAAGTAAACATCAACAATGTCATGCGTGGAGCCATGCAATGCGGAACAATTGGCTACTGGATCGACCAAGCACGAGCAGGGAAAAGTTACATTGCAGAGTCTGTTGTCGTTCTTTTGAAATTCGCGTTCGACGAACTCCATTTGCATCGTATTGAAATTTGCATTATTCCCCACAACACAAACAGTTTGCGTGTCGCAGAAAAACTGGAACTTCGTAACGAAGGAACTGCAGAACGCTATTTAGAAATCAATGGGTTATGGGAAGACCATCATCGATTTGCGCTCACTCTGGAAGAGTGGGACCAGCGTCGCGAGGCATTTAGTCAGCAATGGCTCGTAGCGCAATAGCGCGCTGTTTACGCACCACCGAACGCCTTTTCCACTCTTTCGTTTTCCAATGCTTCAAAGGACCACTGCTTTTGCGAATAGCACGTTCCTTATCGTGATGAGCTTCCACGCGCCACGACTTGCCAGGTTCATGAATATCTTCTGCCGGAATTCCTTTGCTCACCAACCCTGCAACTTCATCTAGAGCTGCATGCATTCGATGCCGCTCATTATGAGCGTGAGCGCGCAACTCAACGCGTGGGGGTGGCACAGTTTCTTGACTGTGATGACGCTTACTCATCGGGTCTCCTCTCGGGTATTCCAATTGCATAGCTTCCCTACAAGGGCCACCATACGCTCGTCGTTGGAATATGTGAAGGATCGTTTGTCGATTTAACGAACAATGACAAAAGTTTTCACCGATTGAGCCCAACGCTCAAACCAGCGCAGGTCTTCGGTTGGTATATAAATACCAAGTGCTTGCACTTGGCTTGTGCCATAGGTATCGGAGCCGTATGTATCGACACACACCCCAGAGGCGTCACACTGCACAGGAATACTGAGAACCGAGGCGGCAACTTTCCCAGTTTTACTTTGAGCTTCTAACAAAAGTCCATTATTCAGAATTGCCAGCGAGAAACTTCCGCTTGCGGGAGCCACCTCGGGCGCCACTACGGCCATGCTGCGTTTCACAACATTGCTCGCTTCAATTGCAAACAATCGGCGCAAACTACGCGAATACACAATGCGCTGACCGCGTCCACTATTTGCAGGGGCAATAGTTTCCCCAACAGAGAAGGTACGCGCGAAGGGAACATTGGTGTATTGAGGCTGCACCGCAACGCCACAACTTCCCTTGCGCATGAAATACATTCGTGCCGCATTTGCCGTTACTCGACACACTCCACTGGACTCTGCAGAGACCTGCCATTGGCCTCCGATGGTTGCCTCAGTTGAGCGCGCAAGAGTATTCAGTAACACTTTTTGACCCGTCACCAATGGCTTTGGGCTCATCGCAAGTGAAGGTACAGACCAATCACTCGCTCCATTAGGTGTTTGACGTCGTACCCGAACCACATACTTTTGGTTGTTATCTAGGCCCTTCAGCACTACTTGCCCAGCAGCATCGTTCATTTTGATTGTGCGGAATGGGCTTTTGGCACCACTCACACTGACCTGAATGGTATTTGTTCCCGATGTTGCGCCACCGCTGCAACCAGGGTCCCATGACACCACAAGACCTTCATTTTTAGGAGTGCTTACCAATGCATTTGGAGTTCCAGGCACAGCGGTTCCGACGGCAGAAATATCAACCACATTCAAAAGCAAATTGGGCGAACCCGTTCCTGCATTTTTTACAACATTGGTAGTTGCTCTTGCCTTGATGGCATCTTCAATTGAAACTGGGCACGCGTTGGGAAATTGTTGCGCAAGTAAAGCGGCATACCCTGCAACCAGAGGCGACGCCATGGAAGTTCCCGTTTCATAATGGGTTTCCGTATCGGAATCGCTTCCCGCCGACAACACACGCACACCTGGTGCAAATAAGTCGAGACATGTTCCGTAATTCGAGCCAATAGTTCCATTGTTGAAACGATCATCTTGGCTATTGACGGCACCGACGTTGAGAGCTTCAGGCAAATGGCCAGGAGAGGTTTGGCAAGCATCTTTTCCATCATTGCCAGCCGCCACAACAGGAACAATGCCATCGTCGTAGAGGTCACGTACCGCATCGTCCATAGGCAAAGAGTTCTCGTCGGCATTGACGCCCAAACTCAAATTCGCTACGGCAAGCACACCACTTCGATGATGATGAAGTACCCAGTTAATACCAGCAACCACTCCTTCAACGTCACCGTCACCATCACAGTTCAACACCCGCACGGCAATGACCGTTGCTTTTTTTGCTACTCCAAATGTTGTGCCCGCAGCTGTAGCTGCTGTGTGGGTTCCATGTCCATCACAGTCTGACGTGGGAGAACTAGGAGAGCCACTTTCATCATTTCCTACCACGTCTACACCAGCAATGACCCGCCCCACTAAATCTACGTGGGTCGCTCTCACACCAGTATCGATCATGTAGATCTGCACACCTTCACCCGTCGCAGGTGAACTGAACCGATCATCAAGCGGTAAAGCTCTTTGATCGATGCGGTCAAGTTGATACGGAGCGCCTAATTGAACAGGTGGAATTTCTCGTTTGTGCACTTCCACATTTTTAGTTACACGTTTTACTCGCGTATCGCGTCTTAAGGTCTTCGCCGCAACATCACTGAGGTCGGTAGCAAAACCACCTAATGCATACCTGAAAATGTTGAACCTTTTCGCCCCTAAGTTCTTGCTTGCGGCAACCACATCATCAATATCACTACGGTGATGCAACGTAACGATGTAGGAACGTTTCACAGCAGATGCTTGTGCCTGGGGTACCGGGACAACCGATACGCCCAAGACAACAGACAGCACTGTTGCGATGCCACATCGCAACATTTTCCGCATACGTAATTCTACTTTTTGGAAATTTTTGCTTGGAGGGCTGCAAGGCGCTCGGCGAACCATGGCTGGCGAGTGCTCCACACCTGTGGCTCAATTTCTCGCTTCACGGCATCGCTGTGGGCATCAATGGCCGACATTGCCTGAATGGTTTCCTTAGTAACTTTTAAAAGTTCACGTGGAGCAGTTGCAGCACGAGCCGCCATTTCATGCGCAGTCTTCAGCAGCACGTCATCGTCGACGCACTTCCAGACAAGACCCACGCGCTCGGCTTCAGCGCCGTCAAGAATTTCACCGAATATGACAGTTGCCATTGTTGCCTGAGGACCAGCAATGCGTCGCAACATCCATGTGTGTCCTCCGCCGGGGTGAATGCCAATTTGCAAAAAACGTGTATCGAACTTTGCACGCCGTGCCGCAATACGCACATCACAACCCAAGGCAAGGTTCATTCCTGCGCCGACCGCTGCACCGTTAACAGCTGCAATGGTGGGAAGCGGACTGCGCGCAATGCGCAAAAACCCTTCATAAATATTTGACAAACTTTCCGGCGTTGCCGTTGCAAGGTTTCCCAAGTTGGCGCCAGCACAAAAGGCAGGGGCAGCGCCTGTGACCACAATTGCACCAATTGCCGAATCGTTCTCAACATCGTCCATGGCAGCCAAAATGTCGGCCACCATTGGCGCAGTGAGCGTATTGCGCTCGGTGGGATTATTCAAGGTAAGAGTTGCAACGCCATCTGATTTTTCAACTACAACAAGACTCATTTCACTATTCTGTCACGGCAACAGTTCATCTCCCACTTCCATAACTTCCCTTTTGCGTGACAGTATGGAGACATGTCAGATTCCGTTGTCCTTCTTGAAGTTTCCGAGCGCATTGCCACCATTACGCTCAATAGGCCTGGTGCGCGTAACGCCCTGAGCAGTGAAGTTCTGAAGCTCCTCGCCGAGCTCATGAAAGAGGCTGACGCGCGCGAAGACGTTGACGTCATCATCCTCACTGGGGCCGACCCTGCTTTCACTGCAGGCCTTGACCTCAAAGAACTTGGTGACGCCTCAAGCAACTTGCTGGGTGGAACAGGTGCCGATGGCACGCCCAATGCCGATGGCGTGCGTGGACCATTTCCGAAACTGGTCAAGCCACTCATTGGCGCCATCAATGGCGTGGCCGTGACCGGCGGGTTTGAACTCGCTCTCAACTGCGACTTCCTCATTGCGTCAGAACACGCCAAATTCGGCGACACCCATGCCCGCGTAGGCGTAATGCCTGGCTGGGGGCTCTCGGTACTTTTGCCACAAGCAATCGGCGTGCGCCGGGCACGCGAAATGAGCTTCACAGGAAACTTCATGGATGCAAATGAAGCTTACGAATACGGTCTAGTGAATCATGTGGTGCCACATGCGGAACTCATTCCCTTCACCCGCAAAATTGCGCTCGACATTATTGGCAATGAACAAAGCGGCGTGCAGACAATTCGCAATACCTATTCCCTTACCACCACCAATGCTGATGCCTGGTCAACCGAGGCAGCAGAAGCAAAAGCATGGCGCAAACGTTCTTTCAGCGCCGACGCAGTTGCCGAACGCCGCGACAAAATTATGCAACGTGGTCGCCAACAATGAGCGAATCAATTCTTTTCCAGCAGAACATCCTGGTTGTCAACCAAAAAGCAAAACTCATTGAACTCACCAACCAGTATTCAGTTTTTGATGCCAACGGGAACACCGTCGGACACGTGAATCAGGTCGGACAAAGCAATGTCAAAAAACTTCTTCGACTCGTCAGTTCTGTAGATCAATTCCTGACACATCATTTTGACATTACCGATTCCAGTGGCGCTCTCGTTATGTCAATTACACGACCGGCAAAAATTTTCAAGAGCACTGTTCTTATTAACGACTCAACAGGCGCTGAACTTGGGCGAATCGTACAGGAAAATGTTTTTGGCAAAATTCACTTTGCACTTGAGGTTGGCGGCTTAAAGATTGGCGCAATCAAGGCCGAGAATTGGCGGGCGTGGAACTTCTCTATTGAAGATGCCGATGGCCGTGAAGTAGCCCGTGTCACGAAAAAGTTTGCTGGCCTTGCTCGCGAAATGTTTACCACTGCCGACAGCTACATGGTGGAAATCCACGAGAGTCTCAGCCAACCACTTCATTCGCTCGTCATTGCGGCAGCTCTCAGTATTGATACGGCACTCAAACAAGATTCGAGACTTTAAGTTCAAGTACTAACGGTTGCGTTCTACCTCGGCATGAACCTCAATGCCGCCGCGAGGACGTTGCGTGAGGGCCACGCGAACAAACTCGGGTTGCACTGTGGTCATAATTTCATCGGCAATCTCAGCAGCTAAAGCTTCTGCGAATACAGCACGATCGCGAAACTTCCACAAATAGAGTTTCAAAGATTTGGACTCAACACACGACTTGCGCGGACGATACTCAATAACAACTGCCGACACATCGGGCTGAGCAGTAACTGGACACACCGAGCTCAATTCATCGGTGGTGAAACGTACAAGCGTGACATGTTCAGGCGCAGGAAACACCTCAACATGTTCAATGGGATGGCGAACGGTTTGACCGAGAACAGTGAGTTCCATAACTCAATGCTAACGCCACTTAACGCGCAGGCAAGAGTGAACTTAAGGCAATTTGTGGGCGTGGCCCAACATGTGAAATGACTTCAGCAGCTGCAATGTGGCCAAGCGTGGCGCAAGTATGCAGGTCCATTCCACGGGTGTACCCGTAGAGGAAACCTGCCGCATAGAGGTCGCCTGCACCGGTGGTGTCAACCACCTGGGCAACAGGCTGTGCTGCTACTTCCACCACTCCATCTTGAGTAACAACAACCGAACCGAGTTCGCTACGAGTGATGGCCGCAACAATGCAGTCTTGGCGTAATTGCGTGACAGCAAATTCAAAGGTATCGGTTTCATAGAGAGCTAAAAGCTCTGCTTCGTTTCCAAAAAGAATGTCTATTTCATCGGAAATGAGTGCACGGAAATCGGTGCGATGGCGGTCAACGCAAAACGAATCGCTCAAAGTCAGCGACACTTGCCTGTTGTGTTGGTGCGCAATTTCTGCAGCAGCACGAAAGGCAACTTTCGCCTCTGGCTGATCGTACAAAT
>CAIOHI010000272.1 GCA_903858075.1 uncultured Actinomycetes bacterium | reverse complement strand
GCTTTACGCCCAACGGGTGTGTGTTGCCTAGTGGGTGCGGGTCTCGCCGAATTCACTCTTGAAGGAAGCGGTTTTCTCTTCGGAAAAACGGTGATGGGAGTCATTGAAGGTGATGCGTTCCCTGGTGAATTCATTCCAAAGATGATTGAGTGGCATCGACGCGGACAGTTTCCTATAGAGAAACTCATTAAAACGTATCGCCTCGATCAAATTAACGAAGCACAGCACGATAGTGAAACTGGCGTCACTATTAAGCCGGTCTTTATTTTTTAAGCGAGTGCTTAGTCGTTACCCATGCGCTTGCGCCACTCAATAGGGTTACGCCCGAGTTTGGCATAGCGATCTTCAATCCACAGCGGTAGCCCAATGTCGCCACCATCAGCAACAATGTTGGCCATCTCGCCATTCTCATCCCAAATATGGCATGTGTTGAGGTTGAACCGCATTGCGGCAAGGCGCTCTTCGCGAGTGCCGCGCGGAACTGCGGGAAGATCTACGCCGTCACGTACTCCCACTGCGTTCATTGACCACACACTTTGAATGGCAACAGGTGCCATTGCCTGCAGTAGTGCAGTGGTGTGAGTGCAGCCGCGTGGACCACCAAAAAGTTCGCGCACTTTATGAGTAAAGCCGCGCGCAATGCTGAGCCCGATGAGATTTTTGTAATGGTCGGTAATTCGTTGACATCCCAGATGTGGCGTTACTTCAAGTTCCACAGTTGCATCGGTGATGACCATGTTTGGGTACGAAATTTCGAGAGCAACAATCATGTGATGCACAGGCAGTGGTTCTGGGTCATCGGGTACATAGAGACCGGCAGGCTTGAAGTCACGTACTGCACCACGAACAATCATGGAGTCTTTCGATTTGTAGTACGCCTTCACCAAATAAGTACGTTCGTGTATTTCTTCGAGTGTTGCATCGCTTGGAGGGGGGAGAAGTTCTGTCATGTGCTTTCTTTATTTAATGTCTTTCAAAATGTCACCGACGTTGTGGTCGATGGCAGCAAGTAATGGGCGCATGTGCAGCTGTTCAAGAAGCTCCGTGCCGCGCTCGTTGCCGCCTTGCAAGTTGGAGGTGATGACTTGTGCGACTCCTTGTTGCAGAAGTGATGCGCGGTAGTCGTACCAAAGGCGATCGAGTGAGTAACCGGCAAAACCAGGCTTATCGCCGGCAAGTTCACTCACACGGTTGAAGTAACGCTGCAACAGCGCACCTTCGTGTTCACGGCGTAGCTCTGGCGTAATGGAAGCGGCAAGCAAGTTGCATACATCCCACGCGCCAACGTGGCGTGTGCTGAGTTGAAAGTCGATCATGGTGATGGTGTCTGCGCCGGCACTTCCACCAAAGAGATAGTTTTCGGCGCGACAGTCGGTGTGGGTAAAGGTTTGGTGACCTTGTTGCACCCACCAATCGAGCATGTCGGGGTATTTTTCACAAGCGAGTTTCAATGTGTCGAGCATGTCGCCGCCAAGGCGTTCACCAAAGTGTTCAACAAAAGTAGGCCACTGTGCTTCTGCCATCATTTTGCCCGCCTTGTAGAGCGGGTTGTTCATTGGTGGCAACCAAGTGAGTTCGTATAACTGTGGAGTTTCCCAAAACTCTGCATGAAGCACAGCAACGGTGTCGAGAATGCGTTCTGTTTCGTGCAGCGTGAGACCTTTCACCTGGTCTGGGCAATACGCATCGGTGATGTCTTCAATTAAAATAATAAATGGCAAACCCTCGGGGCCAGCATCGGCGTAGTACGACTGAGGCACGCGTACATCGAGGTGTGCAGAAATTTCGCGATAGAAGTTGACCTCTCGCAAATAGAAACCCATTGCTTGCGCAAGAAATTGATTTTCTGGTGCCGGTGATTGGCACTTTGCAACCATGGTTGCTGGGCCAGCCTGCGGGCCATCGACGTAAGTTAAATGCAGGCGAGCGAGTTCGCCCAAAATGCCTACACCAGTGCCGAAACGGGTGATGGTGAAACTGTCAACTTTGCCTACGTTTTCTGGCAAAACATCGTTCAACCAATTGACGGTGATGTCGGCAACTTGAGATGGAATAAATGGCATGGTGAATCCCCCGATCGCTGAAATGATTGAATTAGGAGTTGTTGAGTGCGTCGAGCAAGGTATTCCACGACAGCACTGCACACTTGATGCGTACAGGAAACTTCACGACGCCCTGCAAAGCTTCCAGGTCGCCAAGAGATTGTGATTCGTCAATGGGCGAATCGTTTCCTTCTTCTTCGATAGACATCATGTGTTTAAAGCGACGAACAAGGTTGCGAATATCGTCGATGGATTTACCTTTGACCGCGGCGCTCATCATGGATGCTGAACTTTGACTAATGGAGCAGCCCTGCCCACTAATTTTTACATCGCGCACTATTCCGTCGGCAACGTCGATGTAGACCTGAATTTCATCGCCACACAATGGGTTGTGCCCTTCGGCCTTCACTGCAGGTGGTGCGAGTTCACCGCGGTTACGAGGGGTCCGGTAGTGGTCGAGAATGATCTCGCGGTAGAGGTCTTCTAAGCCTGGCATCGGATCTCCAAGTAATTCGAGTGGTGAATATAAATTACAAACTAAACAAGTCGCCGGCGCCCTCTAACGCATTAACCAATGC